>URGG01000007.1 GCA_900547345.1 uncultured Collinsella sp.
ATATTCAGCTTGAGTTGTTTAATGCTAGTACGGGAGGCTGATATGGGGCTGTTCAAGAAGAAAAACCCGCAGGATGCCTTTGATCCCGATGTGTTTACCATCACGGATACGATTTTGGACCCACCGCGGTTTACGTTTTTGCCGGCTATCTACCAGGATGCCACGCGCCGCAAGTGGGCCGTGCATCAGCGCGGCGGCGAGCCGAAGATTTTTGACTATGCGGATGTGCTGCAGTGCGAGATTGCCGAGACCGGAAATCCCGAGGATGTGCCGGAGCTCAGCAAACGCGAACTGGCTCAGCAGATTTTGATTAATCCAGCTCAGGCTACCAAAAACAACGCTGCCAAGCGTAATATGTGCCTTGGTATGGGTGTCATCGTTGTCGTGCAAACCGGCAAGGATGAGATTTCGAAGCTTGAGATTCCGGTGACCGCGGGCGAAGTCAAGCGAGAATCCGGCCTATATCGGTCGTATCGGAACGTTGCGGAGCAGATCAAAGAAGCCTTCGACGCCATGAGGCGTCCGGAGCAATGATTCCTGCAGCATCAAGCGGTTGAGGAGCCGTGCCCATGCCGAGTGAACCATATGCGATTCCGCCCAAAGATTGCGCCTTTGAGGGCATTCTTTGGTATATCAATCATTATGACCTGCAGGGTGGCGACCGGCTGCCCGCCGAGCGTGTGCTCTGTGAAGAGCTGGGCGTGTCGCGCACGGCGTTGCGTGCTGCGATCGCGCGCCTTATTTCGTGCGGAACTTTGGAAAGCCGCCGCGGTTCGGGCACCTATGTGTGTCCTCCCAAACCGCTGAACATCTTTCAGGAAACATGGAACTATACGCAGGCGGTGGAGAGGGTTGGCTCAAAGTCGACCGCACGCCTGGTTTGGTCCAAGGTCGTGTACGCCGATATCGATCTGGCCCAAAAGGCCCAGATCGACCTGGGCATGCCGCTTTTCTGCATTCGACGTGTGCGCGTGGTTAATGGTTCCCCGGCGTCGATTGAGACGGCCCACGTCAATCTGTCTTTGTGCCCCTCGCTTCCCGATCACGATTTTGAGCAGGAAAGCCTCTACGACGTTTTGCTCAAAGAAGGGAATGTCCATGTGACGCACGGCAAGGAGCATATTTCCATCAGCCGTCTGAACGCCGACGAGGCCAAGTTGCTGGGTGCTCAGGAGGGCACGCCGGTGTTTTACAAGGCTTCGCACGAGCGTGACGAGAACGATGGCTTTGTCGAGTATTGCAAGTCCGTGATTCTGCCGACCAAGTATCGTTTTGCCGATAACGGCGAGGCAGACGGCGTTGCGACGAAGGTAGGTGTCGAATGGCTGATGCAGTAGAAGACTTGTCGGTTTACAAACAAATTCGCCGCTGCATTGCGGAGCGAATCGAGCGCGGCGACTACCCGACGGGCTCGATGATTCCGTCCGAAAACGAGCTGGCCGAGGAGTTTGGCACGACGCGCCTGACAATCCGAAGTGCCATGGACGAGCTGGTCAAAAGTGGCCAGATTCGTCGCGTGCAGGGCAAGGGCGCCTTTGTGGGACACAAGTGGTTTGACGAGCACGAACGCAAGGGCGGCTTCCGTCAGTCGGTTCTGGCGTCGGGCGCGACGCCGTCGGTGCGCATTCTGGCGCGCTCCAAACGCTACGCCGGCCCGTATTACGCCGACCTGTTTGGCATCGCCGAGGACGATCTGCTTTACTCGGTGCGCCGTCTCAACTGCATTGATGGGGAGCCCGTGTCGATTGAGATGACGCTGATTCCGTGTCTGCTGTTTCCGGGCATCGAAGACGTGGACATTTCGGTCTTCAGCCTGTTCGAGACCTACGACATGTTGGGGCGCAAACCGGACAAGTCGATTGAGAAACTCGATATTGAAGCGCTGGGCGCACGCGATGCGAGTTTGCTCAATCTTGAGCCGGGCGACCTGGCGCTCGTACTGGAATGCATGACCTATGACTCGAGTGGGCAGGCGATCGAGCATGCCAAGTCTTTTAACCGCGGTGATGCCGGCGGATATACCTACAACTATTAGCGTCTAGAGCATCCTCGTGCACGGCGGGGTGCTCATTTTTTACGGACATGTGTCGCATGACCGATGAACGGCAAAAACTGACCGTCTACCGAGAGGGGAGGATGAAATCAAAAAATCGGTATTAAAAACGGCTAACCTGTAATCGTTCACTGGTATTAAGAACCTTTGAATTGTTGAGCTTGGGGCCAAGATGTCCACAAGGTTAAGCGGCGAGACGGGGCGGCAAGCCTGTCCATTCCGTGCGACAATTCAAACTGCTCGTGAAAGGAGCGGGAATGAAGGAGACCGAGAAGATCGAGATCATGCACTTCGACCAGGAGGGCTACCTCGAGGACGGCAGGAACGTCTACGAGGCCGGCAAGAAGATGACCGCCCTGGCCGACCGCGTGCACGAGGAGGGCTACGACGCCGTCTTCCTGATGGGCGTCGGCGGCACCTGGGACGAGTTCATGCAGCTCGAGTACCTCATGAACAAGTTCGGCGACCGCGACCTCGAGGTCTACCTGATCCACGCCGCCGAGTGGAACGTCATGGGCCACAAGCGCATGACCGACAGGTCCGTCGTGCTGACCGCCTCCGAGTCCGGCACCACCCCCGAGGTGCTCGAGGCCGTCGGCAAGATGAGGGAGATGGGCGTGCGCGTCTTCGCCATGACCAACCCCGAGGGCAAGATCGGGCAGGCCGTGGGCGCCGAGAACTGCGTCATGATGGCCTCCGACCACGGCGCCGGCGGCTGCGAGAAGGGCTACTACCTCGCCGACTGCTTCGGCCTGCGCCTGCTCAACCGCCGCGGCTGCTTCCCCAAGTTCGACCTGTTCATCGAGCAGACGAAGGACGTCTGGAAGGACATGCTCGACATCCGCAAGCGCTTCGAGCCGCGCGCCGAGGAGCTCGCCAGGAAGTACGCGCTGGCCGACTACACCATGTTCATCGGCTCGGGCGCGCTGTGGGGCGAGACCATCCTGTACTCCATGTGCCTGCTCGAGGAGATGCAGTGGAAGCGCATCCGCCACATCACCTCGCACGACTTCTTCCACGGCACGCTCGAGCTGCTCGAGCCCGGCGTCCCGGTGTTCCTGTTCATGGGAGAGGACGAGTGCCGCGCCCTCGACGAGCGCGTCCGCGCCTTCCTCACCAGCGGCGTGACCGGCGACGAGGACTACGTCATCATCGACACCGCCGAGTACGCGATCCCGGGCCTGGACGACGACTTCCGCGTCATCGTGTCGCCGTGGATCCTGTCCGTGCTGACCACCGACCGCCTCGCGCGCAACTACGAGCTGGTCACCAAGCACAACCTCAAGTACCGCCGCTACTACCACCAGTTCGACTACTAATTCCATTTGGGGGAAACCGCAATGAGGCAATACATCTTTGCCAGCCACGCGCATTTTGCGACCGGCATCAAAGAGAGCACCGAGCTGCTCTCGGGCGCGCGCGATAACGTCCACGACCTGTCGATGTTTGTCGACGGCCGCACCGACGTCGCCGAGGAGGCCGCCAAGCTCCTGGCGACCTTCGACCCCGCCGACGACGTAATCGTGTGCACCGACCTGTTTGGCGGCAGCGTCAACAACGAGTTCACCAAGATCGTCCAGACGCGCCCCAACACCTACCTGATCGCCAACATGAATCTGCCGCTGCTGATCCAGCTGCTCTTTTCGGACCAGGAGGCTCCCGCCGATCAGGTTATCCGCGAGATCATCGCGGCTGACGACACGCGCGTCAAGTTTGTCAACGACCTGCTGACCGATGCGGATGACGAGGAAGAGTTCTAGTCACCGCCTGCTATTAATGGGGCCGGGTTTCCGGCATGAGACCTTTGGGGGTCAATCATGATTCAACTGCTTCGCGTCGACCATCGTCTGCTTCATGGCCAGGTGGCCGTCTCTTGGGTCCAGGGCTTGGGCTCCGACTGCATCTTCTGCGTTGGCGACAAGGTTGCCAACGATCCCGTCTGGAAGACTACGCTCAAGATGGGAAAGCCGGCCAACGTCAAGCTCGTCATCAAGGACATGGAGCACGCCATCGAGGCCATCAACTCCGGTGTTACCGATAAGTACAAGATGATCATCTGCGTCGCCAGCATCGCCGAGGCCAAGCAGCTTGTCGACGGCTGCCCGCAGATCACCTCCATCAACCTGGGCAACACCAAGTCCAAGGACGAGCAGCGTCCCGATGCCCGTAAGATCTCCCGCCAGATCTTTGTGACTGCTGCCGAGGAAGAGGACATTCGCGAGCTCGTCGGCCGCGGTGTCGAGGTCGAGATTCGCGCTCTGGCCGACGACCCCAAGGTCGATGCCCTAAGCGCCCTCTAATTGGGAACCACGGGCGGCGCGCACGGCGCCGCCCCTATTCGTGGGCGTACCGGATAAACGCTTTACCCGTTACCCCCATCTACCGTTCACCGGGAGTACACGCCCGTTGAGCGATTGGTATTAAATAGTTTTCTCATGACTATATAATTGGTATCAAATCATTTGCACCGGTTTAGGTGTTAACAGCACACCGGTACAAGCTGGATCTGTCTGGGCGATTGTCGGCATGGAAAAGGGCGCGCTGACAAGTCGGGAATCGCCGCGCGGATCCAAGAGGGATCAAAGGGAGGAACAATGCTTGTTCAAGCGATCCTCATCGGACTTATCGCTGCCTTCGGTAAGCTCGATTATCAGCTCGGTACGCTCTATGCGTTCCGCCCGATCGTTCTGTGCCCGCTCGTCGGCATAGTCCTCGGGGACCTGCAGTCCGGCCTCGCCATCGGTGCGAGCCTCGAGCTGCTCTTCATGGGTTCAATCTCCATCGGCGCTTACGTGCCGCCCGATGAGTGTATTGGCGGTGTGCTCGCCTGCGCCTTCGCTATTCAGCTGGGTCAGAGCACCGAGGCCGCTATCGCGCTCGCGATGCCCATCGCCACTCTGTGCCTGGCCATTAAGAACGTCGTCAACGCCGGTATGCCCCTTCTGGTCGACCGTGCCGACGTCTTTGCCAGCAAGGGTAACCTCAAGGGTATCTACGCTATGCACTGGATTATCGGTCTCGTGATTGTCGTCCTGGCCTTTATCCTGTGCTCGGTCTCCTTCTATCTGGGTGCCGACGCCGTTCAGGGCCTGCTCGACTTCATCCCGACGTTCGTCCTCGATGGCTTTGGCGTCGCAGCCAACATCCTGCCTGCCATGGGCTTCGCCATGCTCGGCCGTCTGGTGCTTACCAAGCAGCTCGTGCCGTTCTACTTCCTGGGCTTCCTGCTGTGCTCCTATGCCAACGTGCCCGTCCTCGGCGTCGCCCTGATCGCAATCATCATCGGCATCGACAAGTACGACCTGCTGGGCCTTGGTGGCGCCCAGTCCCAGCTTTCTGTGGAAGGGGATGAGGACGATGACTTCTAATTCCGAGAACCAGATTACTCGCTCCGACCTCATTAAGAGCGCCGTGAACACCGGCGCCCTGGGCATGGAATTCTCCTGGACCTACTACAAGCAGATGAACATTGCCTTCTGCCTGATGGTCGCCAACATGCTCAAGAAGATCTATGCCGGCCGTCCCGATGATTACGCCGAGGCCTTGCACCGTCACAGCGCATTCTTCAACATCACCCCGCAGCTCGCTCCCTTCGTGGGCGGCATCGCGATGGCCATGGAAGAAAAGGTCGCTCGTGGCGAGGTTGAGCCCGAGAGCGTCAACGACATCAAGGCCGCCCTCATGGGTCCGCTTTCCGGCCTGGGTGACTCCTTCTTCCTGTCCACCCTGCGCGTCGTCGCCGCTGCCGTGGGCATCAGCCTGTGCCAGGCCGGCAACGTCTTTGGCCCCATCGCCTTCCTGCTCGTCTACAACATCCCGGCGTTCCTGATTCGTATCTTTGGCGCTATCAAGGGTTATGAGCTAGGCATTGGCTTCCTCGACGAGGCTCAGAAGACCGGCCTGATGCAAAAGATCATGGCTTGCGTCGGCATTGTCGGCGTTATGGTCGTCGGCGCCATGAGCAAGGACATGTTCTGGGCTTCGTTGCCCATCGCCATTGGTCAGGGCGACTCCGCCCAAACTCTCCAGGACATCCTGGACGGCATCATGCCCGGTATGCTCGGTATGGCCGCCTTCTGGCTCTACTACTGGCTGCTCTCCAAGAAGATCAACCCGATGGTCCTGATCCTCTGCACCATGGTCGTGGGCATCATCGGCGCTTACTTTGGCGTGCTTGCCTAATATGTTCGAATCGCGCTTCCATCGCGTCTAACGGTTGCGTCGATCTTTGGGGGGCTTGTCGCATCTGCGGCGGCCCCCTGTTTTTTAAAACTCCGTACGAAAGGGGAGGGCTATGGTCGTACCCGAGCTTTCGCTCATGAACATCAACCATCGTTACTACAGCATCGAGACGTTTTTTAAGGCTGCAGGTGAGGCCGGCTATCGCAATATCGAGCTGTGGACCGGCTCGATGCACCTGTATGTGGATTGCCATGAGCACGATTCGGTGGATAAGATTCGCGATCTTGCCGCCCAATACGGTATCAAGATCGTGTGCGTGTGCCCCGAGCAGAACAACCCCAAGCCGTGGAACGTCGCGGTGCGCGGTGAGGCGGGCCAAAAACGCATCCTCTCGTACTTTAAGAATGTGATCGACGTTGCCGTTGAGTTGGGCGTGCCGCAGATTCTGGTGACGAGTGGTTGGGCCTATCTGGACGAGCCGGCTGAGGACGCCTGGGCCCGCAGCGTTGCCATGCTGCGCTCGGTGTGCGACTACGCCGATACGCGCGGTATTCGCGTCGCGCTCGAGGCCCTGCAGCCGTCGGAGTCCGTGTTGGTCAACACCGCACAGGATGTCGCGCGCATCCTCGAGGCGGTCGATCGTCCCAACCTGAAGGCCTGTATCGACTTTGGCGCCATGGAAGTTGCCGGCGACACGATCGACGGCTACTTTGAGGTTTTGGGCGACAAGATCGTTCACACCCACTTTGTAGATGTGGGCGGCGGCACGACGCATCTTGCCTGGGGCGACGGCGAGCGTGATATGCGTGCCGACCTCGAGGCACTCATGCGCCACGGCTATACGGGCTATGTCTCGGCCGAGACGTGTGATGGCCGCTACTATCAGGATCCGTCCAAGGCGACGACTCAGGTTATCGAGATGTATCGCCGTGTGACAGCGGAGATGGAAGCCGAATAACTAAACTGCGCGGTTGCGCCGGAAACGCTTGGGCGGGTCTGGCGCAACGCTTTTATAGCTGGCGAGTTGTGGGGAACCCGTTGGCAGTAGCGCTCGAAATAGACAACTATTGGCGTTGTAATACCACTCGGGCGAGGAAACCGACCGTTCGCCGCAAATCTCCGTGAGTTTGGATTGGTATTAAATAACAAGCAATCGTATGGCTATAATTGGTATCAGCAAGAAGCGCGATGTATAGAATTGCGCACATGTGATGGGAGGACACACATGAAGGAGACCGAGAAGATCGAGATCATGCACTTCGACCAGGAGGGCTACCTCGAGGACGGCAGGAACGTCTACGAGGCCGGCAAGAAGATGACCGCCCTGGCCGACCGCGTGCACGAGGAGGGCTACGACGCCGTCTTCCTGATGGGCGTCGGCGGCACCTGGGACGAGTTCATGCAGCTCGAGTACCTCATGAACAAGTTCGGCGACCGCGACCTCGAGGTCTACCTGATCCACGCCGCCGAGTGGAACGTCATGGGCCACAAGCGCATGACCGACAGGTCCGTCGTGCTGACCGCCTCCGAGTCCGGCACCACCCCCGAGGTGCTCGAGGCCGTCGGCAAGATGAGGGAGATGGGCGTGCGCGTCTTCGCCATGACCAACCCCGAGGGCAAGATCGGGCAGGCCGTGGGCGCCGAGAACTGCGTCATGATGGCCTCCGACCACGGCGCCGGCGGCTGCGAGAAGGGCTACTACCTCGCCGACTGCTTCGGCCTGCGCCTGCTCAACCGCCGCGGCTGCTTCCCCAAGTTCGACCTGTTCATCGAGCAGACGAAGGACGTCTGGAAGGACATGCTCGACATCCGCAAGCGCTTCGAGCCGCGCGCCGAGGAGCTCGCCAGGAAGTACGCGCTGGCCGACTACACCATGTTCATCGGCTCGGGCGCGCTGTGGGGCGAGACCATCCTGTACTCCATGTGCCTGCTCGAGGAGATGCAGTGGAAGCGCATCCGCCACATCACCTCGCACGACTTCTTCCACGGCACGCTCGAGCTGCTCGAGCCCGGCGTCCCGGTGTTCCTGTTCATGGGAGAGGACGAGTGCCGCGCCCTCGACGAGCGCGTCCGCGCCTTCCTCACCAGCGGCGTGACCGGCGACGAGGACTACGTCATCATCGACACCGCCGAGTACGCGATCCCGGGCCTGGACGACGACTTCCGCGTCATCGTGTCGCCGTGGATCCTGTCCGTGCTGACCACCGACCGCCTCGCGCGCAACTACGAGCTGGTCACCAAGCACAACCTCAAGTACCGCCGCTACTACCACCAGTTCGACTACTAAGAGCTGGTCACGGGTCCGATATCTTGGCTGGTTGATATCTCGACCCTGCACAAGGGCGTCCGCATTTGCGCGGGCGCCCTTTTTGCGTTGTGACAAGAGACTGCTGCTAACCGCTCGCCCTATGTTTCCAAATGAATACGCTATGAGCGGTTGCGGCGGATTTTCCCCGCAAGCACTCTAGTATGCTAAAGTACCCAGAAGACCGGCGGAGCTATGCCGGTCTTCTGCTCTATATGAAACACAGCATGAGGAGGCTCACCAGATGACGGCCACACCGTGGGGATTCCGGGACATATTGCCCGAGGAGGCTCAGGCGCGCGAGGAGATCGCATATACGGTGAAGGGCTGCTTTAGGGAGCATCATTACCTGCCGGTCGAGACGCCACTGCTCGAGGACAAGGGTTCGCTCGAGGAGGGCGGGCGCATTGCGGACACGCCGTTTAAGCTCTTTGACGATGATGGCCGCCTGCTGGTGGTCCGTCCCGACAACACACTGCCGATCGTTCGCCTGGTTTCGACTCGCATGCGCGCGGCCGATCTGCCGCTGCGCCTGCGCTACGAGGCGCCGGTGGTCCGCGAGTGCCAGCGCAATGCCGGTGGCTCGCGTCAGTTTACACAGCTGGGCTTTGAGCTTATCGGCGCGGGCGACACCGCGGGCGATGTCGAGATTGTCTCACTGGTCGCCGAGGCCGTGCGCAAGCTGGCACTTCCCGGTGCGCGCATTATCGCAGGTAGCGTGCGTCCGTTTAAGGAGCTGCTCGCGGCATGCGAGGATCGCGAGCTGGCCGCCGAGGCCCTGTGCTGCGTGCACGCCAACGACTTTGTGGGCCTCGATGCCCGCGTGGCGGCAAGTGCGGAGTCCGATGCCGTCAAGGCCGCCATTAGCGAGCTGCCGCGTCTGCACGGCGGTGCCGAGGTACTCGACCGCGTGGACGCGCTGCTGGAGGCGGCGGGCATTGTCGCGCCGCTTACGCGCGAGCTGCGTGCCCTGGTCGAGGGCCTGGCCCCCGAGGAGGCCCAGGTGCTGTCGTTCGACTTCTCTATCATGAACTCTTTCGATTACTACACAGGCCTGGTCTTTAAGGCCTATGCCGGCGGACTGCCCGATCCGGTCGGTTCGGGCGGACGCTACGATTCCATTTTTACCGGCGCATTTGGCGACGGCATCGAAGTGCCGGCGGCGGGCTTCGCCTTTTCGCTCGAGCGTCTGGAGGCCGCGCGCACCTCGGCCGAGGATGCCGCTTCCGATGGCGATCACGCCGCGGGCCGTGGCGCCGAGGGTCCGCTGCGCATTGCCGTGCCCAAGGGCTCGCTCAAGGCCGACACGCTCGACGTGCTTGAGTCCGCGGGCTTGGATGTCTCTGAGCTGCGCGATCCCGGTCGTCATCTCATCGTGCGCGGTCGCGACACGCGTGCCGGCGAGGGCGCGGTCGGCGATATCGAGTTTGTCATCGTGCGTCCCAGCGATGCGCCCGCCTTTGTGGGCTGCGGCGGCGCCGACTGCGGCATCTGCGGTTGGGACTCGCTTATCGAGGCCGACCTCAACCTGCTGCAGCTGGTCGATCTGGGCTACGGCCTGTGCACGTTTATCGAGGCGGAGCCTGCATGGCGCGCCGGCCAGGCCGAGCGCAACTACGCCCGCCGCGGGTCGCTTCGTGTGGCCACCAAGTACCCGCGCATCGCGAGTGCCTGGTATGCCGAGCGCGGCGTGAATGCCGATACCGTCTCGCTGCACGGTAACATCGAGCTGGGCCCCATCGTCGGCATGACCGATCGCATCGTGGACGTTACCGCCACGGGTGCCACGCTACGCGACAACGACCTGGTTATTACTGGTCGCATTATGGACTGCACGGCCCGCTTCTTTGTCAACCCGGGTGCCGCTCGCCTGGATCCGCGCGTGCGCAACCTGGCAGATCGCCTGGCCGCGGCCGTGAAGGACAAGCATTTTGAGCCCGTCGCGGGCTCGGCACAATAGCGCGAGCACGCACGGGCGTCCCAACGTCTGGGCTGCGGGCCGATTGGCGCCGCCGCCCGGCCTCTCGTTTTTTCAAACGCAACCTCGACCGATAGGGGATACCGATATGAAGACCATCAAGCTTGCTCCCGGTGAGCGCCTCGTTACCAACCAGCTCAACCGCAAGGGCGTGCTGCCGCAAAACATCGTCGACGCCGCCCGCGATATCGTGGCCAACGTGCGCGCCAACGGCGATGCCGCAGTGCGCGATTACTGTCAGCGCTTTGACGGTGTTGAGCTGCAGAGCTTCCGCCTGCCGCAGGAGCAGATCGATGCCGCGCTCGAAGACCTCGACCCCGCGTTTGTCGCGGCGCTCGAGAAGGCCGCGCGCCAGATTCGCGAGTTTCACCAGCGCGAGGTCGAGCAGAGCTGGTTTACCACGCGCGCAGATGGCACGATGCTCGGCGTTAAGGTGACCCCGCTCGCGGCGGCCGGCATCTACGTGCCGGGCGGTCGCGCGCAATATCCCTCCACGGTGCTCATGAATGCCATTCCCGCCAAGGTTGCCGGCGTCAAGCGCGTGGTCATGGTGACTCCTCCGCAAAAAGATGGCCTGATCAGCCCCTATACGCTTGCGGCTGCCAAGCTCGGCGGCGTGGACGAGATCTATATGGTGGGCGGCGCTCAGGCCGTGGCCGCGCTGGCGTACGGCACCGAGACCATTCCGCGCGTCGACAAGATCACCGGCCCGGGCAACGCCTTTGTCGCCGCGGCCAAGCAGATTGTCTCGGGCGACGTGGGAATCGACATGGTCGCCGGCCCGTCCGAGGTCTGCGTGCTGGCCGATGCCACGGCCAAGCCCATGGTGGTCGCGGCCGACCTGATGGCCCAGGCCGAGCACGATCCGCTGGCAGCCTGCTATCTGGTGACCTGCGACGAGCAGTTTGCGCGCGAGGTCGAGGCTGGTATCGACATTCTGGTAGCGCAGTCCCCGCGTGCCGAGATCACACGCGCCTCGCTCGATAACGAAGGCACCATCGTGGTGGCCGCCGACATGGCTGCCGCCGTCGAGGCCGTGAACACCGTGGCGCCCGAGCACCTTGAGCTGCACTGCAAGGACGCGATGGGCCTGCTCGGCGGCATTCGCAACGCCGGCGCCATCTTTGTGGGCGCCTGGAGCTCCGAGCCGCTCGGCGATTATGTTGCCGGCCCCAACCACACGCTGCCGACCGGCGGCACGGCCATGTTCTCCAACCCGCTTTCGGTCGAAGAGTTCGTTAAGCGCTCGAGCGTCATTTGCTATACGCCCGAGGGCCTGCTCTCCGACGCTCCCGCCACACAGCGTCTGGCCGAGGCCGAGGGCCTGTGGGCGCACGCGCTATCCGCCGCCCTGCGTCGCCGTGTGCTGGAGCAGGGCGAGGATGCCGTGAGTGCCGAGTCTCTGGCCGCGGCCGACCTGACCAAGGTCGCTTGGCCGGGTGACGCCGTGGCGACGGTTGCCGAGGGCGTTGACCTGGCGGCTGCGGGCGCGGATGGCGTTGGCGCGACCGGCGAGGAGGCCTAACATGGCCGAACTCACGCCGCGCATGAAGGAGCTCGTCCAGCCCTACCTGGCCGGCATTGAGCCCTATGATCCCAACTTTACGCCCACGCGCATCAACCTTTCGGCCAACGAGAACACCTATCCCGTGCCGGCCGGCGTGCGCGAGGCGATTGATGCAGCCCTGGCTGCCACGCCGCTCAACCGTTATCCCGACCCCATGTCCAACGACCTGCGCGATGAGCTTGCTGCTTGGCATGGCGTGACGCGCGAGAATATCTGCGTGGGCAACGGCGGTGACGAGCTGCTCTATAACTACTTGCTGGCGTTTGGCGGCGCGGGGCGGACCCTGCTCAACTGCCCGCCGTGCTTTAGCGAGTATGCGTTCTTTGCGTCGCTGTGCCAGACCGAGGTGCGCGACGTGTGGCGCGACCCGGCGACCTTTGAGCTCGACCAGGCGGCGGTGCTTGCGGCGGCTCCCGAGTGCAATCTGGCGATCGTGACCTCGCCCAATAATCCCACGGGTGACGTGGCGCCGCTCGACTTTGTTGCGGCTCTGTGCGATGCCTGCCCCGGCATGGTGATGGTCGACGAGGCCTACGTGGAGTTTGCCGACGATTCGTTTGGCGCGGCCACCACGGCGCAGGGGCTTATCGCCGAGCATCCCAACCTGGCGATTCTGCATACACTGTCCAAGGCGTTTGGCGCCGCCGGCACGCGCCTGGGCTATGTGATCGCGGCGCCCGAGGTCATCGACGTGTTCGCGGCGATTCGCCAGATCTATTCGGTCAACGTGTTGAGCCAGGCGGCGGCGCTTGCCTGCGTGCGTGCCCGCGATGCGTACGCGCCCGTGGTGGCACAGGTCGCATCCGAGCGCGAGCGCGAGTTGTGTGCCCTGCGCGCAATGGCTGCCAAGGGTCTGCCCGTGGAGGCGTGGCCGAGCGCGGCGAACTTTGTGCTTGTGCGCACGCCGCATGCCACGCGCGTGCGCGAGCGTCTGCGCGACGAGTATTCAATTTTGGTGCGCGACTTTAGTTACGCGCCGGGGCTCGCGGACTGTCTGCGCATTACCGTAGGCATCCCGCAGAAAAACGACGAGGTGCTGGCCGCGTTTGCCGCGCTGGTGAAGGAGGAGATGTAGATGGACCGCTATGCCGAGGTGACCCGCAAGACGGGGGAGACCGACATTGTCGTAAAGCTCGACCTGGACGGATGCGGCGTGTGTGATATCTCGACCGGCGTACCGTTTTTCGACCACATGCTCAACGCTTTTGGCCGCCATGGCCTGTTCGATTTGACGGTGCACGCGGTGGGCGACGTCGAGGTCGATGCGCATCATACCGTCGAGGACACGGGCATTGTGCTGGGCGAGGCGTTTTGCCAGGCGCTGGGCGACAAGGCGGGCATTACGCGCTTTGCCGACGCGGCGATCGCCATGGACGAGACACTCGTGACGGCCGCCGTTGACATCTCGGGTCGCGGGCAGGCCTACTGCGAGCTGCCCGTGCCGACTGAGCGCGTGGGCAGCTTCGATACCGAGCTGGCCGTCGAGTTCTTCTACGCCTTTGCGCGCGATGCCAAGCTCACACTGCACGTGCGCGAGCTGGCGGGCGGCAATTCGCACCACATTATCGAGGCCGCCTTTAAGGCTGTGGGCCGCACGATGCGCCGCGCCTGCGAGCTCGATCCCCGCGTGCAAGGCATCCCCAGCACCAAGGGCTCGCTGTAACCGCCACAAAGGCAAAAACCACCACGAAGGTGCCTGTCCCCTTTGTGGTGGTTTTGGATGATGGAAAAAGGAGGGTCGCGTGGGCGAACCGAAGATCGTGGTGGTCGACTACCACAAGGGCAACTTGTCGAGCGTCGTGCGCGGGCTTGCGCGCGCTGGTGCCGCCGCCTGCACGTCGGACGACCCGGAGCAGATCCGTAACGCCGACGGCCTGGTCATCCCGGGCGTGGGTGCGTTCTACGATGCGATTGCCTTTATGCGCGAGAGCGGCGAGGCGGACGCGGTGCTCGACGCCGTTGCGGCCGGAACTCCGCTGCTCGGCATCTGCCTAGGCCTTCAGCTGTTTTTTGAGCGCGGCGACGAGGGCGTGCCGGTGGACGAAGGCGCGGTCGCCGACGGCAACACCTCCGAGCAGGCTGGCGGTCCCTGGGTCGATGGCCTGGGTATTATGCGCGGCTCGTGCACACGCTTGGAGTCGAGCCGCCTGAAGGTGCCGCACGTGGGCTGGGACCAGGTGCACATGACGCCCGCCGGCGCGGCCGATCCGCTCCTTGCTGGTTTTGCCGAGGGTGCCAACATGTACTTTACCCACAGCTACGCGGTGGCCGACGACGCCGATGCCGCCGATGTGCTGGCGCGCACGCACTATACGCGGAGCTTCCCGTGCATCGTGCGCCATGGCAACGTGTGGGGCTGCCAGTTCCATCCCGAGAAATCCTCCGCGCTGGGTCAGCGCATCCTTAAGAACTTCGTCAACATCGTCGAGGAGGCTGGCCGATGATCCTGTTTCCCGCAATCGATCTGATCGGCGGCAAGGTCGTGCGCCTGGAGCGCGGCGACCGCAGTCGCTGCAAGGTATATTCCGACGACCCCGTGGCCGTTGCCCGCTCGTTTGCCGAGCAGGGCGCGAGCTGGGTGCACGTCGTCGATTTGTCCTCTGCCTTTGGCGAGGATGAGGACACATGCGCTGCCAATTCGGCGGCGATCAAGGCCATCTGCGGTGTCGACGGTCTATCCGTGGACGTGGGCGGCGGCGTCCGCTCGCTCGCGCGCATCGACGAGTTGGCAGGCTACGGCGCACGCCGCATCGCACTGGGCACCGTGCTGGTGACCGAGCCGGGTTTTGCCGAGGTGGCGGCCGAAGGCTTTGGCGAGCTGCTCGTGGCCGACATCGCCGCTCGCGACGGCCAGGTCAAGGTGAACGGTTGGCGTGACGGCGCGGGCGTGGCGCTCGACGACGCCGTGGCGCAGCTTTCCGAGCTGGGCTTTAAGCATCTGGTGTATACCGACATCGCGCGTGATGGCATGCAGACGGGCATCGATGTGGCGGCGTATCGCCATGTGGCCGAGGTCGCGGGTTTTCCCGTCGTGGCTTCGGGCGGTATCTCGACGCTCGACGACATCCGTGCGCTTGCCGCGGTGGGCGGGGATGCCATCGAGGGTGCCATTACCGGTCGCGCGCTCTACGAGGGCAACTTTGCGCTGACCCAGGCGCTGGCCGCCGTCCGAGGGGAGGAGTAGCCTATGCTTACCAAACGCGTAATTCCCTGCCTGGACGTCAAGGACGGCCGTGTGGTCAAGGGCGTCAACTTTGTGAGCTTGCGCGATGCGGGCGATCCGGTGGAGCTGGCGCGCGCCTACGACCGCGAAGGTGCGGACGAGGTCGTATTTTTGGACATTACCGCGACGAGTGACAACCGTGTGACGACCATCGAGATGGCGGCGCACGCGGCCGAGGAGCTCGCTATTCCCTATACCGTGGGCGGCGGTTTCCGCGACTTGGCGGGCATGCGGACCATGGTTGCCGCCGGTGCCGACAAGGTGTCGCTCAACTCGGCGGCCGTGCGTGACCCGTCGCTGATTAGCCAGGCTGCCGCGGCTTTTGGCAGTCAGGCCGTGGTCGTGGCGATCGATGCCAAGCGCGTCGGTTTGCCCGGAGAGCCGGGTGCCGACAAGTGGGAGGTCTTCACGGCGGGCGGCCGCAACGCCACGGGTATCGACGCGGTGGCGTGGGCCGAGGAAGCGGCTCGTCGCGGCGCCGGCGAGATCTTGCTGACCAGTATGGACCGCGACGGCACCAAGGCCGGATTTGACCTGGCGCTCACCCGCGCCGTGGTGCGCGCGGTGCCGATTCCCGTTATTGCGAGCGGCGGCGTGGGCACGCTCGAGCATTTTGCCGAGGGCGTGATCGAGGGCGAAGCCGATGCCGTGCTGGCGGCCAGCGTCTTTCACTTTGGGACGTTCAGCATTCACGAAGTCAAAGAGTATATGGCCTCTCAAGGCATCCCTGTCAGGTTGGACTTCTAGCGCTGCGGCTTGTCCAGGCACCCGACCTTCCGGCTCCAACCCTCCTCGCGTACTTAAGTACGCGTCGTCGGGCTTGTCGCTCGGAATCTCGGGCACCTGGACAACCCTCGCCGACCTGTGGGGCTTTAATTGGGGAGAGAAATGGAAGAGATAGCCGATCCTTCAAAGCTCAAATACGACGCCAGTGGGCTGATTCCTTGTGTGGTCCAGCAGTATGACACCGGCGAGGTGCTTATGGTTGCTTGGATGAACGAGGAATCGGTGGGGCTGACGCTCAAGACCGGTACCACGTGGTTTTGGAGCCGCAGCCGCCAGGAGCTCTGGAACAAGGGTGCGACGAGCGGCAATATGCAGGAGGTCAAGGAGCTCTGGGCCGACTGCGATAGCGATACGCTGCTGGTCAAGGTCGACTCGCCGGGTCCGGCCTGCCATACCGGCAACCGTACCTGCTTCTTTAAGAAACTCGCGTAGGGCGGGCGCTCGACTAGGCGCTTGGCCAACCAGAAAGGATTGAACCATGGGTGTGCGCACCGCGAATGTTCAGGATGGAAATATTGGCGAGACGCTGACGGGGCTGGCCGAGGTGATCCACGGCCGTCGCGACGCGTCGCCGCAGGAGAGCTATACCGCGCGTCTGCTGACCGACGTCGAGGATGAGCTGCTCAAGAAGCTTGCCGAGGAGGCGAGCGAGGTGATCATGGCCTGCAAGGATAACGATCACGATCATATCCGCTACGAGGCCGGCGACCTGGTCTACCACCTGCTCGTGACGCTCGAGCGCTACGGTATCACCCTCGACGAACTCGCCGGTGAACTCAACGCCCGCCGCCACTAGTCGTTTGGGACAGTCTTTGTTGGTGTGACGGGGTCATGGAAGTTGCGGTGAAATAGGGACTGTTTAAGCGCTTCATCAAGCAAAACAATCCCTATTTCACCGCAACTTATGAAGGGATGGCTAGGCGAGGGGCGTGGATTCCCATTCGCCGGTGGCGTGGGGGATGTCGAAGGTTCGATAACCGCAGTCGTAGGCGTGCGCCTGGGCCTCGCGGATGTTCCAGCAGATATCGCAGGCGCGGTGCGCGTCCGAGCCAAAGGTGATCGGCACTTCGGCATGGGCAAAGCAGCGCAAAAGACCGGTTGCGGGGTAGTAGTCGCCCAAGCCCTTGCGCGGTGCGGCCGTCGAGACCTCAACGCGGCGGCCCGTATCGTGCGCGCACTCTGCCATCTGCTGCCAAAACGGTGCGGGGTCAAAATCGGGCGCAAAGCCTTCCTTCGAAAAGCGCATGACCAGGTCGGGGTGAGCCATCACATCAAAGTTGAGCGGGCTCTCGCAGGCGCGGCACCAGTCATCGACATAGCGCTCCCACACGCCGCGTACCCCCAGGTTTTCCCAAACGTGCAGGTTGGTGTCATCGTCGATCCAGCCGCAGCGCGAATCGGGCGTATCGGGACGAGCGACGTCCTCCGTTCCCGCCGTACCCGCGGCACCGGCCATGATATCGCCTGGGTTGCCAATCCAGTGCACACTGCCCAGGCGCACGACGGCGCCCTGGGACCAGCGCTCAACCAAAGGCTCGCAGCCCTCGTACCAATCGCATTCGAAACCGTAGATAAAGGTGAGTTCTGGCGCAATCTGAGCGGCAAGATTGCGAGCGTCCTCAAAAGCCAGACGATGTGCCGGCAGGTCGCCCTCGACGACCTGCACCTCGCAGTTGGCATCCATGCTGGCAGGTAGGGTGAGATGGTCGGTCGAGACCATGGCACGGCACCCGGCCGCGGCAGCGGCACGGACGTTGTCCTCAAATGAGGCATGGCCGTCCGAAAACGAGGTGTGGGTATGGCAATCGACCAGCGGGCACATAGGCATAGCGGCTCCTTTGCATTTGGCGAATCCGCTCCATTGTAATGGCGCAGCCTCGGCGCGTCGTACGCGCGGGGTGCCGAAATCGATTGGAAAGGGTGCGCGGCGCGTGGTGCGGCCTCGCTTGCGCTTTCAAAACATGTACATTAGCCTCCAAAAGCTGCAAAAAATGACATGTTTGGAGGCTGACGTACACGTTTGAGTGGAGCGGGCCGGCGTTGGAGCGCGCCAGCACTTGCGCCCAGCAAAAGTCGCACCTATCCCATGACGCCGCCCCTGCGCCGCCCGCGATGTGCTAGCGTTTGGATGAACAAAACGAGCCCGTGCGGAAAGGAGCCGGACCGTATGCCATGCGATAGCAAATCTCCGCTGTCTCGCGAGACCGATGCGCCCGAGACCATCGTCAAGCTGGAATGCGACATCGACGATGCGTCGCCCGAGGTACTCGCCTACGCCGCCGACCGCCTGCGCGAGGCCGGTGCGCGCGAGGTGCACTGGCTACCCCTCTACTGCAAAAAGGGTCGCCCCGGATGGCAGTTGCAGGTGATCTGCTCGCATGAGGATATCGAACGCCTACAGACGATTATCTTTTTGGAAACCACGACCAATGGCATCCGCCGCCAGGTTATGGAGCGCGTTTGCCTGCCGCGCCGCTTTGAGCAGGTGACGACGCCGTGGGGCGAGGTATCCGTTAAAGTGGCAACCCTGCCCGACGGCAGCGAGCGTGCAGCGCCCGAGTACGAGGACTGCGCCCGTCTCGCCCGCGAGCACAATGTGCCGCTCCAGCGCGTGATGCAGGCGGCACAAGCCGCGGCACTGCGATTTGAGTAACGCGGCCGGTGGCGACATCCTGCGCCCAGCCATATCAACCCCATTCGAAAGGATCTCCCCATGAAATACCTCATCGCCTCCGACATCCATGGCTCGGCATATTGGACCGAGCGCCTGGTCGCCGCCATCGAGTCCGAGCAGCCCGACCGCATCGTCCTGCTGGGCGACCTGCTCTACCACGGTCCGCGCAACGACCTGCCGCGCGATTACGCCCCCAAGCGCGTAACCCCGCTGCTCAACGCCCTGGCTGACCGCATCATCGCGGTGCGCGGCAACTGCGACGCCGAGGTCGACCAGATGGTGCTCGACTTCCCTGTCATGGCCGACTACGCCACGCTGTTCGACGAGACCGGCCGCGAGCTGTTCCTGACGCACGGCCACGTCTTTGGCGCCGGCATGCACAACAGCGTCGACCACACGCCCGCACTGCCCGAGGGCTCCGCGCTCGTCTACGGCCACACGCACATCAAGGTCAACGAGGAAAGCGCCGCGCACCCGGGCCTGTGGCTCTTCAACCCCGGTAGCGTGAGCATTCCCAAGGACGGCACGCACAGCTACGGCATCTACGAGGACGGCGCGTTCCGCCACGTGATCCTGGAGGAGGACTAACCATGGCGCAGCACATGGCTCAGCAAAATGCCGAGGGCTCGCGCGATCTGTCCACGCTAGTCGACGCGTCGACCGAGCTGCAGCATCTGGTGCAGACCATCTGGCGTCTGCGTCAGCCCGATGGCTGCCCATGGGACCGTGAGCAGACGCACCGCAGCATTGGCAAGAACATGATCGAGGAGGCCTACGAGGCGCTCGACTGCATCGAGGCGGACGACGCGGTTCACCTACGCGAGGAGCTGGGCGACGTGCTCATGCAGGTCGTGCTGCATGCGCAGATTGCGGCGGACGCCGGCGAGTTTACGCTGGCCGACGTGGCGCGCGATATCGACGCCAAGCTCATCCGCCGTCATCCGCACGTGTTTGGCGATGTAGATGCCGACAGTTCCGACGAGGTACTCAAGATTTGGGACGAGGTCAAGCTTGCCGAGAAAGCCGCCAAGGACAAGGCCGTGGCAGCGGGCGAGGCCGCGCCCGAGGGTCTGCTCGACGGCGTGCCCACGCATCTGCCGGCGCTGATGCAGGCTCAGAAGGTGTCGCGCAAGGCGGCTGCCGTGGGCTTTGAGTGGGAGACGGTCCAGGACGTGTGGGATGAGGTCGCCGAGGAACGTGCCGAGTTTGAGGCCGAGGCCCCTGGCTCGCCCGAGCGCGAAATGGAGTTTGGCGACCTGCTCTTTGCCTTGGTCAACGTCGCGCGCAAAGAGGGGATCGACGCCGAGAGTGCCCTGCGCGCGAGCACGGCCAAGTTTCGCCGTCGCTGGGCCGCGATGGAGCAGATGGCGTCCGACGCCCACGTGGATCTTGCCGAGCTTTCGACCCACGGCCTCAACGACCTGTGGGATGCCGCAAAGGCGGAGGAGTAAGACTGCGGGAACGACGGGCTGACATGCCTCATCGTTCCCGCTAAATTTTTCGAAAATCAAGTGTATCCCTCGGCTAACTTAGGGCATAATGCAAAAAGTGCGACATGGCTAACTTACGGAGACGCACCGATGGTGCACGGTCGGCCGGTCGCTTGCATCCACTACGTTTCCAAGTGAGAGGGAGACAACATGAGTGATATTTTGGACGCCTACGGTCGCGAGGTGCTCGACAGCCGCGGCAATCCCACCGTCGAGGTCGAGGTCGTGCTCGAGGACGGCAGCTTTGGCCGCGCAATGGTGCCTTCGGGTGCTTCGACCGGCGCCTTTGAGGCCTGCGAGCTGCGCGACGGGGACAAGGGCCGCTACCTGGGCAAGGGCGTTTCGCAGGCCGTCGAGCACGTCAACAACGAGTGCGCTAACGCCGTCGTGGGCCTCGACGCCTTCGACCAGCGTGCCGTCGATGCCGCGCTGATTGCCGCGGACGGTACCCCCAACAAGACCAAGCTCGGTGCCAACGCCATCCTGGGCGTGTCGCTGGCCGTCGCCCGCGCCGCTGCCGAGTCGTCGGGCCTGTCGCTGTACCAGTACCTGGGCGGCGTCAACGCTCATCTGCTGCCCACACCTATGATGAACATCCTCAACGGCGGCGTGCATGCCGACAATAACGTCGACTTCCAGGAGTTTATGATCATGCCGGTGGGCGCCCCGAGCTTTGCCGAGGGCCTGCGCTGGTGCGCCGAGGTCTACCACACCCTCAAGGGCGTGCTGCACGAGGCCGGCCTGGGCGGCGGCGTGGGCGATGAGGGCGGCTTTGCCCCCAACCTCAAGACCAATGCCGAGCCGTTCGAGTACATCACCAAGGCCGTCGAGAAGGCTGGCTTTAAGCCCGGCGTCGACTTCATGTACGCCATGGACCCGGCCTCGACCGAGTTCTACAACGCCGAGACCGGCATGTACGAGCTCAAGGGCGAGGGCGTTGAGTATACGAGCGCTCAGATGGTCGATTACTGGGAGAAGCTCGTCGACACCTATCCCATCATCTCCATCGAGGACGGCATGGCCGAGGAGGACTGGGACGGCTGGGTCGAGCTCACCCGTCGCATTGGCAACAAGGTGCAGCTGGTGGGCGACGACCTGTTCGTCACCAACACCGAGCGCCTCAAGAAGGGCATCGAGCTGGGTGCCGCCAACGCGATCCTGGTCAAGGTCAACCAGATCGGCACGCTTACCGAGTCGCTCGAGGCCATCGAGACCGCCAAGGAGGCCGGTTACGCCTGCATCGTGAGTCACCGCTCCGGCGAGACCGAGGACTCCACGATCGCCGACCTGGTCGTGGGCGTCAACGCCGGCCAGATCAAGTCGGGCGCCCCGTGCCGCAGCGACCGTATCGCCAAGTACAACCAGCTCATCCGCATCGAGGACGAGCTCGAGGGCAGCGCGCGTTACGCCGGCAAGGCCGCGTTCTACAACATTCGCTAGGCACGCGGAGGTCGCGGGGGCGGGGAAGACTCGGATTTGCCTTGCTCCAGCCGGGCGCTGTTGAGCACCATTGGGCGCTGGGTCATATGACTCAGCGCCTTTTTTATGTCGAGCAAAGGCTGGCGAAGGCAGTGCGGGCGCTCGTGCTATAACTAGAATACTTAGCGCAAACAAACCTCAACCGCACAAGGCGCACATGGATCAGATTTACGACAACAGGTACTATTCCGCCGGTTCGCGTGAGCCGTCGCCTCGCCGTGCGCGCACGGTGCAGCTCGGTGGGTCCGCCTACGCCGGCGCCGACCGCTCCATGCAGCGCCCGACAAGTACCTCGCGCCCCAATGCTCAAGTGAATACTTCGACAGATGGACCAGTGCGCCCGGCACGTTCGTCGCATGCTCAGCGCTCGTCGGCTCAAACGCACGATAGGTCGAGCAGGCCTTCGAACCGTTTTTCGGGCTCGGACTTTATGCACTACGCCAACGACAACGCGGTGGTCAAGGCGATCTACGACTTTACCCACGGTCCTCAGCGAGGGCTATTCATCGGCATTGTCGTTGCCCTGGTGCTCGTGAGCCTGTATTTCCCCGTGCGCGACCTGTACGTGGCAAAGCGTTCGAGCGATATCTTGACCAAGCAGGTCGAGATTCGCCAGCAATACAATGATGGGCTGCAAAAAAGCGTCGACAAGCTGCTCTCGGAGGAGGGTATCAAGGATGCGGCATCCGAGGACCTGGGCTTGGTGATGCCCGGCGAGAAGAGGATTGAAGTGCAGGGCCTGGACGGCGATTCGGATGCCTCGTCGAGCCAGAAGTCGTCGAACGCCAAGAAGGCCAGCGAAGTTGCCAAGGAAATCGAAGAAGTCGGTAAGGACGCGCCGTGGTACATCCAAGCGCTCGACATGCTGTTTGGGTTTAACGGCGTCGAGGGCCAGACGGTCGTGTCCAACGGCAAATAGCGCCCGGAGGGGAGCCCGCAATGGCAGATTGCAAACGCTATAAGGTAGCCGCGATCGACCTGGGAACGGTGTCGTCGCGACTGGTGCTGGCGCAGGTCGAGGCCGGGGCGATCGTGGAATCGTCCAAGCATACCGAGATCACCGACTTGGGCGAGGGCGTGGACGCGACGGGGCGCTTTTGCGAGGCGGCCGTTGAGCGCGTGCTCGCTGCGTGCCGCATGTTTGCGGACGAAGCCCGTGCCTTTGGGGCCGCGTGCATCTGCACTACGTGCACGAGCGCCGCACGCGATGCGTCCAATGCTGCCCTGCTGCTGGACGGCCTGCGCGATCTGGGGCTCGAACCGCAGGTGATTCCGGGCGAGGTTGAGGCGCGCCTGACGTTTTTTGGCGTAGCGCACGACTTTGCAGGCGAGCGCATCATCGTCGCCGATTCGGGTGGCGGCTCCACGGAGCTCGCGACGGGCGTCTATGCGCCTGAGCGCGGGGTCTTTGCGCTGGAGGGAACGCGCTCACTGGACATCGGTTGCCGTCGCGTGACGGAGCGGTTTTTCTCAGCGCTGCCGCCCGCACGCGGCGAGCTTGCTGCCGCTGCCTCGTGGGCAGGCGAGCAGTTCGCCGCCTATTTTGAAGGCCTGCCCAGCGACTTTGAGCGCGCCGAGCGTCTGGTCGCGGTGGGTGGCACGGTGACTACGCTGGTGGCTCTGGTCCACGAGCTGGAACCGTACGATTCGAGCTTTGTTCACCTACGCGAGCTGTCGCTGGAGCAGGTCTCGGCCGCTATCGAGCGCATGTCTGTGTTGGACGCGGAAGGCATCGCCGCGCTACCGGGTGTACAGCCCAAACGCGCGGGCGTGATTCTGGCCGGCGCCGTGGTGATCCGCGAGCTCATGCGTGCCGGCGGCTACGATGCGCTCACCGTAAGCGAGAACAGCCTCCTCGCCGGCATGGCCGCCACCATCAACGAGGTTCTCGACGGCGCGACTCCCACCATCGCCTGGACCCCGAGCCTCAGCGCCCTCTAAATAATAAGTTGCGGTGAAATACGGACTAAAATCGCCCTTTCGGGCACCAAACAGTCCCTATTCCACCGCAACTCAACAGCCGGCACCTGGGGACAGTCCTTGCGGGGCGTCCCCACAGCGCCTATGCCAGCTTGTCGATCTGCCCAATCTCCCAAAGCGGAATATTGATGAGCATGCCCTCGTCTCTATATGCCGCCAGGGAGCTCCTCACGCAACGCTCGAGTTTGAATTTTTCGCAGGCTACTTTCAGACTCTTCGCTTTAAGGTTCTCTGCCGCCTTGACCTCAAGCGGAAGCACGGTTCCCGCATGGTCGATGGCAAAGTCGGTTTCGGCATTGCCGGAGGTAGAGGACCAATACGCGGGAGTTTTGTCCTGGAGCAAAAGCTCCTGCGCGACGTATTGTTCGGTCAGCGAACCTTTGAACTCGGTAAAAACAGCGGATCCGTTAAGAACGATGGCCGGAGAGAGACCGGAGAGCGCTCCGAGGATGCCGGTGTCGATGCAGAACAGTTTGAAGCCCGAGAGGTCTTCGTAGCTCGAGAGCGGCGCCTTTAGAGCGGAAGCACGTGGCACCTTATGAACGATTCCGTAGTCCGTGAGCCACTGGAGGCTTTCCTCGAAATCGCGTGCGCGCGCTCCGGGACGAAGGGCGCCATAGACAAACTTCTTGTTCTCCTTTGCAAGCTGGCCGGGAAGGGATTTCCAAACCAACCTCATGCGCTCGACGATGCGGGCGGGTGCATGTTTGCCAAAATCGGATTCGTAAGCCTCGATGATTTGCTGTTGAAGCCTTCGGGCTTCGATGAAGTCGCGTGTCTCGGCGAAAGTGGAGACAACTTCGGGCATACCGCCGACAACAAGGTATTCCTTGAGCAAGTGCTCGAGCTTTTCGGTAACGTTTGCTAGAAGGTTCATGTCTGCGGCAAGGATGGCGTCGGCGAGCGGGTTGCCGTCGACGGCACGAACGAACTCAGCAAACCCCATGGGACGCATGGTGAGCTGGTCGATTTTGCCGACGGGAAATGACTCGTTTTCGCGTCGGAGCGCGAGGCCCATATAGGAACCGGCTGCTACGATGTAGTATTCGGGCGCAAGCTCGTTGAAGTACTTGAGCGAGGTGATCCCGCGTGGCGCTTCTTGGATCTCGTCGAAGATGATGAGCGTGTCTTCCGGCGTTACGGTTTGGCCACGTAGGAGTTCTATCTGGGAGATGATGCGCTTGGGGTCGAGTTTCCCATCGAACAGCGAGCGTGTGCTCGGCTCGAGCATAAAGTCAAAACGAATGACGTTTCGATACTGCTGGCTTGCGAATTCGTTAAGAAGCCAAGTCTTTCCTGTCTGGCGGGCTCCCTTAAGCAAGAGAGGTTTGCGATTCGCCCTTGATTTCCAAGCGATAAGTTCACTCATAAGCTGTCGCTGCATATTGTCTCCCAACCCTCTCGGCTAGTATAAGGCCATTTGGGAGTTTCCATCGGAAAATGTGGGAGACAACCACGTTTTTCCATCGGAAAATGTGGGAGACAACCACGTTTTTACATCGGAAAATGTGGGAACACCAACCTAAGTCGCGGTGGAATAGTTCCTAAATGGGCTGGTAAACTGCCAAAACAGGAACTATTCCACCGCAACTTAGAGCCCCGCCGGCGTGTAAAAGAAACGAGCCCGCATCCCTTGGGGACACGGGCTCGAAAGCTCCATATGGTAGGGGCGGTGGGACATCCGCGCATTTGCTGCGCAAATACGCACCGGCTTCGGCCGCCTGTCGGCGCCCTCGCCGGCTCGCTACGGACGCTGCGCGTCCGCTTAACGCTCGCCCCCTCGCGGGTTCGAGTCTCACCGGCATCTAAAAGAAGCGAGCCCGCATCCCTGGGGGACACGAGCTCGTAAACAATACATGGTAGGGGCGGTGGGACTCGAACCCACAATCCTTGCGGCGAGAGATTTTAAGTCTCCTGCGTATGCCAATTCCGCCACGCCCCCGTGAAACTAGAAGTCTAGCACAAGCCGTCCGTTACGCGTTGACGGCCATCGAGTGTTGGCCCGACTTCTCCAGGAACTCCTGGAACTTGGCTTCGTCGCCCTTGTTCTGGTACTGCAGGGCCAGCAGGTACTCCAAGCGGCAGCGCTTGACCTTGTCGTCACCGGCATCCTTGAGCATGCGCTCCAGCTCGGGAATGTCGTTGTGGCGCTTGAGGATCATCGTGTCGTACATCAGCTGACACTCGTGCGCGACTGCCTCGGCCTGACCGCCCTCAAAGCCCTTGATCTCGTGCAGCAGCTCTTTGGACTTTTTACGGTCCTCCTGGCCAACGTAGTAGTTAAAGGCCTTGATCACCAGGTCGACGCGCTGCATCTTGGGGAGGTTGAGCCCCAGCAGCAGGTCGAACATCTCGCTGGCACGCTCGTGGTCCTCGCGCAGCAGATAGGAGTTCAGACGCAGGTAGTCGCGGTTGTAGCGCGGGTACAGCATGCTGGTGAGTTTGCCGTCGAGCAAACGATCGAACTCGTCCCACTGCTTGGCGGCCATAAGCTGCTGCAGGCGCTTGAACGTTGTGCGTTTTTTGACGCTAAAGAACACCGACACGGCGATGCAGATGATAACGACGGCGGTCCAGAGTGTGCGGGAATCGGGCATATTAGGGTCCTTAGTCGCTCATAAAGCGAGCGGTATGACAACACGTACTAGATGTATTATACGCAGCGCGCAAGCAAACTGGCATAAAAGCTCATCGAGGCCGAGTGCCATCGCTCGCTGCGGTACACTTACCTAAAGTAAACCATGAAGGGAGACATTACCTATGAAGAAGATCGTTTTGGCTTGCGGTGCTGGCGCTGCTACTTCCACGCTCGTTGCCCAGAAGGTCGCTACCCTGCTCGACGCCAACGGTTATGCCGACAAGTACGAGATCGTGCAGTGCGCCATCTCCGAGGCCAAGGATTACTGCGACGAGGGCGCTGACCTGCTGATCGCCACCACCGTTGCCCCCGAGGGCCTCACCTGCCCGTACGTGAGTGGCGTGCCCTTCATGACCGGCATGAACCGCGTTGCCGCCGAGAAGGCCGTTCTCGACGTCATGGCTCAGTAGGCGCTGACTGCATGAGTGAGCAGAACGCCAACCCGGTAGAGCTCTTTGGTATGCGCGTTGCCCATGTGGGCATTAACGCCACCGACCCGGCAGACGCCCTGGAGATCGCGGAGCTGTTCTCGACGATGATGGGCCTGCCCGTCATCGAGACCCCGGTTTCGTACTTCAACGATTCGCTGGTCGAGATCATGAAGCAGAACGGTCGTGGCACCAAGGGCCACATCGGCTTTGCCGTTAACGACATCGATGCAGCTGAGAAGTGGTTTGCCGAGCGCGGGCTCGAGGTCAACGAAGAGTCGCGCGCGCTGCTGCCCGACGGTGGTACCAAGCTCGTGTACTTTAAGCGCGAGTTCGCCGGTTTCGCCGTGCACCTGTGCCGCGAGTAGCGCACAAGCTGCCATAGCTGGCAAAAAGGGATAGGGTCGCGTGGCCCTATCCCTTTATTTATGCCGAGGGGCTTCCTATCGTGGCAGGCGAATCGTAAAGCGGCTGCCGACCCCTTCGACCGAGGTCACACCGATGACGCCGCCGTGGCTGTCGACGATCCACTTGGCGATCGCAAGCCCCAGACCCGAACCCTGTGCGCCGGCATCGCGCGCGTTGTCGGCACGGTAGAACCGCTCGAACGCGTGAGCTGCGGATTCCTGGTTCATGCCGATGCCCTCGTCCTCAACACTTATGTCGATCGTGCCCGCGCCCGCATCTGGCGTTATGCCAAATGTGACGGTCGTTCCCGCATCCGAGTACTTGGTGGCGTTTTGCACGATCACGCGCAGAGCTTGCTTCACGAGTGCGACATCGACGGACGCGTCGCAGCGCGGGTCGCTGGCAAATGCGGCGTCAAAAGCCAGCCGATACGTGTGCCCGGCATCGATCATCTGCGATTCTTCGCATACCTCTCCGACGAGCGCTGCCAGATTGGTATCCACACGATGCAGCGCGGTGCGGCCGGCATCGCCGCGTGCCAAAAACAGCAGTTGTTCTACGAGCTCCTGCATGTGCTCGCTTTCGGCCTTGAGCGAGGCGATGGACTCCGCCAGCACAGCTGGGTCGTCCTTGCCCCAGCGGTCGAGCATGTTTACGTAGCCCTGAATCACCGCGATGGGTGTGCGCAGTTCGTGACTCGCGTCGTTGACAAAGCGCATCTGCTGCAGCTTGGCCTCTTGCATCTGACGCAGCAGACGGTTGAGTGCGACCTCGATGCTCGCCAGGTCGGCGTCGCCGGTGGTGACGCTCGGCGAGTCGACGCTTGCGCGCTCGATGGCCTGCTCCAGTGTTTCCATTTTGCCGCCGGCGAGTTGCATGCGGCCGAGTTCGTCCACGCGCAGGGCCAGATCGTTGAGCGGCGCCATGGTGCGGCGCACGCGGCGGGCGCCGCCGAGCATGTTGAGCACGCTGATGACCTGCCAACCCACAACGACAAGGTAGAGAGGCCATAGCGTGACGAGGTCCTGCGCGAGGGGGAAAGTCTTGGTGGTACGTGCAAGCTCGACGGTATAGGTGAGTGTTGTCAGGTCCCAGCCGCGCGCGGGCGTCAGCGTCATGCCGCGAACGGTGGCGCTGGGGATCCATCCTGCGGTAAACGCGCCGTTGGGCAGCGTCTGGTTGTATCCATAGACAAGGATCGCCGCCACAATCACTACTAGCAGCAGGTCGAGCCAAACGTAGCTCATCAGGCGGCGCCACATATAGCCCCAGTTGATGGCGCGGGCGATGGAGGTGACGCGCTTGGTTTCGGTGTTACGCGCGACAGACATAGCCCACCCCGCGCACGGTTTGGATGATGCGGGCACCGCCAGCGTCCTCGATCTTGGCACGCAGGTGCGCGATGTGCACGTCGACGTTGTTGGTGTCGCCCACGTATTCGTAACCCAGCGCTTCATGCGCGATGCGCTCACGCGTGAGCACGGTGCCGGCATGCGCCATAAGCAGGGCGAGGACGTCGAACTCGCGGGCGGTCAGCACGATGGGTGAGCCGCCGACCATAACCTCGCGGCGGTCGGGATCGAGTGCGACCGAGTCAACGGTGAGCGTGGCGGGGGAGGGCGTGGCAGCGGCCTGGGCCGCGCCGCTGGCCGGGGGCATCGCAGCGGCGTTCCCGGCTGCGCTGCCCGCCATACCCGCCCCGCCGCCGGAACCACCAACGCCCGAAGCCGCCCGCACGGCCTCCGTGCGCTTCAACGCCACGCGGATCCGTGCGAACAGCTCCTCAATCGCAAACGGCTTGGTCAGGTAATCGTCGGCACCGGCATCGAGCCCGGCAACCTTGTCCATCACGGCATCGCGCGCGGTGACCATGATCACCGGCACATCCTTGTGCTTGCGGACACGCCGCAGGACCTCCATGCCGTTGAGCTGCGGCAACAGCACATCGAGCAGAATCAAGTCGTAGTCGCGTTCCAGCGCCAGGTCCACGGCGGTGCGGCCGTCGGCGGCGTGCTCAACCTGGTAGCCCTCGTGCTCCAGCTCGAGCGTCACAAAGCGGGCGATTTTCTCCTCGTCCTCTACGATCAGGATTCGTGCCATACGTGCCCCCATCTGCGATTACTTGTCGTCGTTCAGATTCTGCTTGATGCCGTCCGCGGCGTCGGCGGCGTGATCCATCAGGTTGTTGATACTGCCGGGCACGTCGCCGTCGCTATCGATGCGGTAGCGCATGCCAAAGAACAGGCCAATCAGCATCAGCCAAATCGTAGCGCCCCAGGCAAACAGGGCGATGATGGGGATCAGGATGGGGATGTTGAGGATGATCGCATCGCGGCGCGTGGCGATAAACTTGGTGTCCAGGCTCAGGCGGAAGAGCTTTTTGAGGTACTCCCACACGCTGTCCATCTTCTTGGAGAAGTCGGTCTTTTCGCTCGACTTCTCGTAGGCTGCCTGCGCGGCGACCATCTCGGCCGAGGGCTCATCGACCGGCACGGACTCGGTGGCGGCGTGCGCCGATGTGGTCTGCGTCTTGCCCTGCGACTCGAGCCAAATGATGGCGTCCAAAACGTTGCCGTCGGCGGCGTCGAGCGCGGCCTTGGCATCGGTGTAGCTCACGTTGCACTTGGTGCGGATGGTTTCAACTTTTTCGAGGTCGTCCATGACCTGTCCTTTCGTTCGATGGGTGCGAGCGTTGCGTTCGGCGGCCTGCGTTGCGCGGCGCCGCCCCGCCCTTGGTCGAACTCTATAGTGCAGGTTATAGATTAAGCGATTCTTGAGCCAAGATTAATGTTGGATGAGTTTTTGGGTAGCGGTGGGAAAAGTATTAGACCTCGATAGCGGGGGATGGGGTGCCGGTGCAAAACGGCGTCAAAGGTTGGTCGAGCAGGCGGTTTCTCCATTGATGTCCGCACGGCATGGGACACTTACCCTGCCGCCCTGCTCTGCCGCGGCGGCATGTACCCAAACAACGACCCTCTAAGGAGTTCGATACCAATGAGCGATAACACCAAGCATCTCGCAAAGAAGTGCGTTAAGGACGCGGGGCCGTGCCTCGCGCTGTGCGTAGCCGGCGCAGCGGTCGCGCTGCTGGCTGTTCTGGGGCCATTCGACGTGCTCCGAAGTGTTAGCTCTCTGCACGTTTGCATGGCCCTTGCCGGCGCCATGATGACCGGCGGCGTGTTCGATCTGATTTTTTGGGTGCTCGACCCGTTTGGATGGAAGAACGAGGGGTAGGTCCTAAAGGATGGAAGGGCTGGAACGGTTGGCTTAGTGATCGTGCAGAATGTGGGCTAGCGACTTGCAGGGAAGTGGTAATCCGATGACGGTCTATGTGACGGGCGACATTCACGGTGGGGTCGACATGCAAAAGCTGCGCGACTGGGAGCTTGGGGATAGTCTGACGAGCGACGACTATCTGATTGTCGCGGGCGACTTTGGCTTTCCGTGGGATTTCTCTGCCGAGGAATGCGCCGATATCGCTTGGCTGGAGTCGCGCCCCTATACGTTGCTGTTCGTCGACGGCAACCACGAACGTTTCGATCACTGGGCGGAGCGTCCCATGGAACTGTGGCACGGCGGCCTGACGCAGCGCCTGTCGGACACCTCGCCCATCCGACGCCTGACGCGCGGCGAGGTTTTTGAGCTCGACGGCTCAACGATCTTTACCATGGGCGGCGCCACGAGCGTGGATAAGGAATACCGCATTCCGTATTCCAGCTGGTGGCCGCAGGAGCTGCCGGACGAGCGCAACTTTGAGGAGGCGCGGGCAAAGCTCGAGAGCATGGGCTGGAAGGTCGACTACGTGATCACCCACACCTGCGCTACGCGCATGCTCTCGCCCACGCTCTATCCGGCGCCCGGCTGGAATTGCCCCGCCGTTGATCGGCTTACGGCATTTTTCGATGAGCTGGAAGACCGCTTGGACTACAAGCGCTGGTACTACGGGCATTTTCATCGGGATACCAACCCGGCCGAGCGTCACACCGTGCTCTACGACTGCATCGTTCGCTTGGGCGACGAACTCCAGCCCTGGGATGTTGCGTAGAGGCGGGGTGGCTGGCTACTCGACCGTTACAGTGATGTTCTCCCGATGCGCGCGGATGACGTCCCAGCTAAAGTGCTCGACCAGCTGCTCGGCGGTACGCGGCGTGGTGTCCGGCGCGATGCCTGTTTGCCCGGCGAGCCAGCCCAGCAGCGCCTCGGGCGTGCCAAAGCGAGCGCGGAGTTCGCCCAGGTCCAGATCGCGATCGCGCTTGGAAAGGCGGCGGCCGTCCGGCGACATGAGCAGCGGAATGTGCGCGTAGCGCGGTGTGGGCAGTCCCAGCAGATGTTGCAGATAGATCTGGCGCGGCGTGGAACCAAGCAGGTCGCATCCGCGTACGATCTCGGTGACGCCCATGACAGCGTCGTCGACCACCACGGCCAGCTGATAGGCAAAAACGCCGTCGCTGCGGCGCACCAAAAAGTCACCGCACTCGGTGGCGAGTGCTTCGCATTGGGCTCCGTACGTGCGGTCCACGAATTCGATCACGTCGCTGGCGAGGTCGTCGACGGTGGGCACGCGCAGGCGCGTGGCCGGAGCACGCAGGGCACTGCGGCGGGTGATTTCTTCAGCAGAAAGACCTCTGCAGGCGCCGCGGTAGATGGGCGTGCCGTCGCTGGCGTGCGGTGCGCTCGCGGCGTGGAGTTCGGCACGCGTGCAAAAACAGGGATAGGTGAGGCCGGCGTCTTGCAGCTGGCGCAGGGCGTCCTCGTACAGATCCAGGCGATCGTGCTGGTAGTAGGGGCCTTCGTCCCACTCGAGCCCCAGCCAGGTCAGATCGTCAATCAGTTGAGCGGCAAGTTCCGGGCGCTTGCAGCGATCGTCCAGGTCCTCGATACGCAACACGATGCTGCCGCCCTGGCTGCGGGCCGAAAGCCATGCGCACAGGCAGCTGAACACGTTGCCCAAGTGCATGCGGCCCGAGGGCGACGGGGCAAAGCGGCCCACGACGGGGGTGGGCACTGCCGTTGCTGGTGCGTCCGCGGCGGGCGTTGCTATGTTGCGTGTTTTGATATCCATGCGGATGAGTATAGCGCGGGGCTTGGCAGGGAAGGCGTTGCCGCGCTCACAAGTTGGCGGCGGTGCGCATTGCGCACGGTGGGTTTGCGGCTCAAGGTCTCGATCGCTGCGTACCGACTTAGCCTCACAAACGACAGAAACCCCGGCAGCTCTTCGCAACTGCCGGGGTTTCCGCGGAAAAGGGGGACATGATCCTCAAGCGAACGGCAAAGGGGCAAACCGTTTTCGCTCAACTGCTTTATGCCCCTCGCTCGCCAGCTTAATCGGCTTACGCCGCGGCAACACAAAGCCGCTACACCTGTGACGGAGCTATGAAGTGGTATCTATTGCCGGAGCGGGCTATGCCAAGGAGTGTTCCAGATTGCCGGCAGATAAGGAATGTCCCCAGGTGCCGGCCGCGGGCGTGACTTTCATCCCGTTTGGCGCTCCGGTCGCCTAGATGTTCGTCATGCGTACCCGCAAACGTGGGACAATGGCGCTGTTGGTTTTACAGACAAAGGATGTGCCTATGAACACCCTCGCCGCCAAAGTCAGCCGGCAGCGCCGCCTGTTTGCGCGATTTGCTTCCGTCTGCGCACTCGTCGCGCTTGCATTGCTGCTACTGCCCGCCGTAGCACGTGCCGACGGCTACTCCATGACCCAAACCTACATCAGTGCCACGGTCGAGGCCGATGGATCGCTGACCGTTGTCGAGGGACGCCAGTTTGATTTCGACGACGACATCAACGGCGTGTTTTGGGAGATCAATACGGGCACCAACCAGCAGGGCGGCACGGCGGACGTTGACGTGCTGAGTGTCGAGGAAGAGGACACCGCGTTTAACAAAGTCGATAGCGCGAACAAGGGCGATTCTGGCGTCTACACGGTCGAGCAGGCCGGTGACGGCGTAAGGATTAAGGTGTTCAGCCCCCACGAGAGCGGCGACAGCGCGATCTATTACGTGAGCTACACCATGACCGGTGCGGTTATGAACTGGGCCGATACCGCCGAGCTCTACTGGAAGTTCGTGGGCGACGGCTGGTCTGCGGATTCCGACGATGTCGAGATGGAAGTGCGCTTCGCAAATGCCGCTGCCGGGACGGCGGCCGTCAAAGGCGATAACTTCCGCGCATGGGGCCACGGTCCGCTGGCGGGCGACGTGTCGCTCGATGAGGACGAGCCCATGGTCACCTATACCATTCCCTGCGTGCATCAGGGCGAATTCGCCGAGGCACGCATCGCCTTCCCCAGCGACTGGGTGCCGCAGCTTGCCGCCTCGGGCGAAGAGCGCATGTCAACGATCCTGAGCGAAGAGAAGGAATGGGCCGACGAAGCTAACGCCCGCCGCGCTCACGCTCGCATGATTGCCAATGCACTTGCCGTGCTAAGTGTTGTTGCGGCGGTGGCCTTTACCGGCACAATCGTTATGCTCAAGCTGCGCAAGCGCAAGCCCAAGCCGCTTTTCCAGGACGAATATTTCCGCGATGTGCCCTCGGCCGACCATCCCGCCGTGCTTTCGGCCCTCATGAGCTGGAACGAGGTGCCCGATCAGGCATATATCGCCACGCTCATGAAGCTCACTGACGACCGTGTGATCAAGCTGGAGCAGGCGACCGTGACCAAGGCCAAGAAGGGTCTGTTGGGGCGTGAAAAAGAAGAGCAGACGTATCGCGTGACGGTGAGCGATGCGGGCTGGAAGTCGGCCAAGGGCATTGACCACATGGTGCTCAAGGTCTTCTTTGCCGGTGCTAAGCCTGACGAGAACGGCGATCGCTCGCGCACGTTTGACGAGCTGCAGCACTACGTCAAGCAGCACGCTACGCCCGTGGGCGATAAGCTCGAGGACTATCAGAACACCGTTAAGGGCAAGTTGGCCGATAGCGAGTACGTTGCCTCGGACGGCATTGTTGCAATGGTGTTTTGCCTGGTTCTTGGTATCCTGATTGCCTTTGTTCCCGTGGGATCTATCTTCTTTACCGATGGCGCACAGGCGAACATTACCGCCGCGGTTATCTCGGTGCCGATTGTGCTGGTGGGTATCGGCGTGGGCCTTACGTTCCGCCGCTTTACGCCGGAGGGCGCCGAGGTGGCGGCTCGCTGCAAGGCACTTAAGCATTTGCTCGAGGACTTCACTCGTCTAAAGGAAGCCGTCCCCGGCGATCTGGTGCTGTGGAACAAGCTGCTGGTGATGGGCGTGGCGCTGGGTGTTTCCAAGGAAGTGCTGCGTCAGCTTGCCGAGGCCGTGCCGCCCGAGGTGCGCGAGGCCGACGGCTTCTATGACAATTATCCCTGCTACTGGTGGTACTACCATCATTACGGTATCGAGTCTCCGCTCGATTCGTTCGATGACGTGTATCACGAGAGCATCCGTGAGCTGGCGTCGAGCTCCGACAGCTCGGGCGGCGGCGGAGGCGGCGGCTTCTCTGGCGGCGGGGGCGGCGGCGTCGGCGGAGGCGGCGGCGGAACGTTCTAGCGCGCTCTGATTTTTGGGATGGATCTTCTCCGGCGACTGCCGACGGATCCATCCCATTTTTATGCGCTACCTACGAAGGCTGTCCCCAACGACTAGTCACTGGGAACGTTCCTAAATGACTAGGTATGGCTGCCAGGTTTAGGCGGTTAGGTCCAGCTCGTAGAGGAAGCTTTCGCGCGGCATGTCGTGACGGCGCTCTTCGCGGTTGGCGCGGTGCGTGGCCGTGCGCTTAAAGCCGTGCAGCTCGTAGAACTTCCACGAGCAGTTGGAGTCGGTGTACAGGTGCGCCCTCGTCGCTCCAAGCGAGGACAGGTGCGAGACCGCGGCATCGAGCAGAACCGTGCCAACGCCCAGGCCATGGACATCGCGATCCACGGCAAGCAGCGTGACCTCGTTGTCGTGCGGCAACGGGCTGCTCTCGAGCAGGCGGTTGTTGGTTCGGATGGTTGCGCGCACAAACGAGAGATACTCGGCGCAGGCATCAGGCTCCAGCTCACGCATCTGCGATAGCAGTGCGCGTTCGGTATCCATCCAATGCTCGTTGATAGTGACGCCGGAGTTCTGTCCTGCGCGTGCAAGTGCAATGCCGCGCGCCTCGCCGTCAATCACCGCAACCTGCGAAAACGTCGATGACGAAAGGCAATAGGCGAGGTCGCACGCGGCCTCAAGGCGGTTGTACTCATCGTTATCCGAATTATTATGCCAAAGCTGCTGCAGAATCAGCGCGATGGCGTCGAAGTCTTCGGTATCAAACGGTCGGTAGAGAACCCGCGAGACCATGGTGCCTCTTTCTTTTGCGGATGCATATCGAGCACAGTTCTACCACGCCATTGGCATCAAATTATGGTGCCCCTGTGTTCCATGAACTCACCGTGCCCGGTGTCGTGCCCATCCCCTCCGCTCGCAAACTTTTTCTGCACATGCGCCCGTTGCGGGGTGCATCGATGCGCTCGATGCGCTACATTAAATCAGTATTTTCAATGCCGCTGCGCGAGCGCTGCAGATCGACGTATCACCGACTCACAGAGCACGGCGGCGTACCAGACAGGAGGACTGCATGGGATCTGATGTGAAGATCGCACGCGCGTTGATCTCGGTTACCGATAAGACGGGCGTCGTCGATTTCGCACGGACGCTGGTCGATGACTTTGGCGTCGAGATCATCTCTACGGGCGGCACGGCTCGTGCCATCGAGGACGCGGGCGTTCCCGTAACCCCCATCGAGGAGTTCACGGGCTATCCCGAGATGATGGACGGCCGCGTTAAGACCCTGCACCCCAAGGTTCACGGCGCGCTGCTGGCCCGCCGCGATTCCGAGCAGCACATGCAGGAGGCCGCTCAGCACGGCATTAAGCTGATCGACCTGGTCGTCGTCAACCTGTACGAGTTCGAGAAGACCGTCGCCAACCCCGAGGTCACCTTCGCAGACGCCATCGAGCACATCGATATCGGCGGTCCCTCCATGCTGCGCTCTGCCGCCAAGAACGCCACGAGCGTTACCGTCATTTCCGACCCGGCCGACTATGATGCCGTCCTGGCCGAGATGCACGAGACCGGTGGCTGCACCACGCTTTCCACCCGTCGTCGCCTGCAGGTGAAGGTCTACCAGACCACCGCCGCCTACGACACGGCTATCTCCCGTTGGCTTGCCGCCCAGGCAAGCGACGTGGCGGACACCTCTGCCAAGCTCGAGATCTCGCTGGAGAAGGTCGACGACCTGCGCTATGGCGAGAATCCTCAGCAGAAGGCTACGGTCTACCGCTTTGCCGAGGGCTGCGAGAACACCGCGAGCTCGCAGTTCCCGCTCGTGGGCTCCGAGCAGGTCCAGGGCAAGCCGCTCAGCTACAACAACTATCTGGATGCCGACGCCGCCTGGAACCTGGTCCGCGAGTTCGACGAGCCGGCCTGCGTAATCCTCAAGCACCAGAACCCCTGCGGTTCCGCCGTTGCCGAGGACATTACGGCTGCCTACGACCGCGCCTTCGCCTGCGATCCCAAGAGCGCCTTTGGCGGCATCATCGCCTGCAACCGCGAGGTTCCCTTTGAGCTGGTTGAGCACTTTGCCGATCAGAACAAGCAGTTCGTCGAGGTCATCATCGCCCCGAGCTACACCGCCGAGGCGCTCGAGCGCATGGCTAAGCGCCCCAACCTGCGCGTGCTGGCTACCGGCGGCGTGGACCACGGCGCTCAGGTGGAGCTGCGCTCCGTCGACGGTGGCATGCTGGTGCAGGAGGTCGACCACGTGACCGAGGACCCCGCGACCTTTACGTTCCCCACTGACCGCAAGCCCACCGACGCCGAGATGGCCGAGCTCGAGTTTGCCTGGAAGGTCTGCAAGGGCGTTAAGTCCAACGCAATCCTGGTCTCCAAGGGCAAGGCCGGCATTGGCATGGGCCCCGGTCAGCCCAACCGCGTGGATTCTGCGCTGCTGGCCTGCGAGCGTGCCGAGGACTTCTGCGAGCGCGAGGGCGTGGAGAAGGGCGGCTTTGCCTGCGCAAGCGACGCATTCTTCCCGTTCCGCGACAACGTCGACGTGCTTGCCGCGCACGGCGTGACCTGCATCATTCAGCCCGGCGGCTCCAAGCGCGACGACGAGAGCATCCAGGCCTGCAACGAGCACAATATTGCTATGGTCTTCACGGGCGCTCGCCACTTCCGCCACTAAGTTCCGCCTTGGGACAAAATAATCTCCGCAAAAGACGGCTGCTCCGTTTGGAGGGCCGTCTTTTTGGTATAAGAGGACGGAATGACTAACACGAAAGGTATGACCATGCCCCAGATTGATGATGCCGAGCTGTTTGGCAATGCCGAGGATCAGCGTGCGTACGAGGACTTTTGCGCCAATCAGGAGGCGGTCGAGAAGTTTACGCTCGACAAGCCCGCGCTTATCTGCCGTTGGCGCATGTCCAATAAAAAGGTGCCCATGCTCAACCGCCACATTCGCGCACTGTCCGAGCGCCTGGTGCAGGGCGAGCCGCTTACCCATAACATGCTCAGCTGGGCCAAACAGCACGTTGAGTGGTCGCTTGCCGAGGGCGATTACACCGCACGCGACGGCGTACTCATGCTGGTGATCGACATCAACGGCAACGCCGCCATGACGGTGGGGGAGTACGAGCCGCTCGCCGATACGTCGGCCAAGGCGCTGCGTGCCCGTTCCGCCGAGGCCCGCTCCGAGGCCGACGAGACCGGCGTGGCGCCCGAGTTGCTCGCCGCCGTCAACAACGGCGAGCTTGCCTTTGTGGCGCCGGCGGACGAGTGCCTGTGCGGCACGGCGACGCTCATCGAGCAGCTCGCCCAGACCAAGGGCATCCCGGTCACGCGCGTAGACATTCCCGCGCAACTCAAGGGCGCGCTGTTCCTGGTGAGCGACGAGCACGGCGTGGTTCCCGCAACCGAGACGGACGCTGCCGAGGCCGACGCCGCGACGGTCGCCTTCTTCGCCGACGGCTACGAAAAGCTCCGCGCCCGCCGCTAAATGATTTTTCTGGGACGGGGATTTAATAATCATTTGATTCCCGCGCCCGTTGCGAGCGAGGGACGAGCCAAGCGTTTTCGTTCGCGAACAGTTCTGTCACCTTGGTGACACGCGAGGCGCGTACCTGCGGCTCCGCGGTCATAATGGGGCAAGACAACCAAGAGGGGAGCGGAATCCATGGCGCTAATCTATATCGTTGAGGACGATGAACCCATTCGTCGCGAGCTTGTTGACATCCTTGCCCGCGCCGGGTTTGAAATCGAGACCTGCGAATCGTTCGAGCATGTCTCGCGCGATATTCTCGCCGCCGCGCCCGACCTGGTGCTGCTCGACCTCACGCTTCCCGTCAAGGACGGCCAGCATATCTGCCACGAGGTTCGCCGCGAATCCGAGGTTCCCATCATCGTCCTCACGTCGCGCACGACCGAGATCGACGAGGTCATGGCCATGACGCTCGGCGCGGACGACTTTGTTCCCAAGCCCTACAGCGCCCGTGTGCTCGTGGTGCGCATCAATGCCTTGCTGCGTCGCACCGCGGCGTCAGGCGAGCGCAGTACGCTCGTCCACAAGGGACTGGAGCTTGACCTCGCCCGCTCCATGGTTACCAATACGCAAACCGGCACTAGCACCGAGCTCACCAAAAATGAACTGCGTATCCTCTCGCTGCTTCTGAGCCGCGCGGGCAAGATCGTTTCGCGCTCGGCCATCATGCAGGACCTGTGGGACTCCGACGCCTTCGTAGACGACAACACGCTTACCGTTAACATCAACCGCCTGCGCACCACGCTCGAAAAAATCGGCATCAAGGGGTATTTGACGACGCACCGCGGCCAGGGCTATTCGGTCTAGGGGCCGGCTATGTCGTTCGCCAAATTCTTCAAAGATGCGCTACTTCCCGTCGCCGTGTGGACGTGCGGCGTGCTGCTGAGCTGCTTTGTGCTGACGGTCGCCGGCGCACCCGTTTCCATCGTGGTCGTGGCGGTCGGCGTGTCCTTTATCTTTGGCATGCTGGGCATCGTGATCGAGTACGCGCGCCGTCGTCGTTTTCTGCGCCAGCTGGAGCGTGCGGCAGAGGAGCTCGAGAGTCCCGCATGGGTGCAGGAGATGGTGCAATGTCCGACCCATGCCGAGGGCGAGCTCGAGTACGAGGTCTTGCGCCGGGTGGGCAAAGCCGCTTGTGACGAGGTTGCCGAAGGCCGGCGCCAGACCGATGACTATCGCGACTATATCGAGAGCTGGGTCCACGAGGCCAAGCTGCCCCTGGCGGCAGCCCATCTGATTTTGGAAAACCTGGACGGCAGCGAAGATGATCTGTCGCGCGTAGATGACCTCGGTCGCGAGCTTGCCCGCGTGGAGCGCTATATCGACCAGGCGCTCTACTATGCGCGCTCGGAGGTTGTGGAGCGCGATTATCTGATTCGACGTTGGAACCTCAAGGCTCTGGTGACGGGCGCAATCAAGGCCAATGCGCGCGAGCTCATCGCGGCACACGTGGCGCCGGTGTGCGAGAACCTCGACTTTGAGGTCTTTACCGACGAGAAGCGGCTCGAGTTTATTCTGGGCCAGCTCATTCAGAACAGCATTAAATATGCGCGTGAGGACGGCGCAAAGATCGTGTTTTCGGGTGCGTTGCTGGACGAGGGTCTGGCAAGCGAGCGCATCGAGCTTACCGTCGCGGACAACGGCTGCGGCGTGTGTGCGGCAGACCTGCCGCGCGTGTTCGAGAAGGGTTTTACCGGCGACAACGGCCGCACCACCAAGCGCGCAACGGGCATCGGCCTCTACCTGGTGGCGCGCCTGTGCTCCAAGATGGGCATCGACGTCACCGCGGCATCGGAGCCGGGCGAAGGCTTCGTCGTAACATTCGCCTTCTCAACCAACAAGTTCCAATATTTCGAGTAACGCACACGGCAGATGTCCGCCTCAAACAAAACGTGCCGCCCCAAACGGGGCGGC
>URGG01000008.1 GCA_900547345.1 uncultured Collinsella sp.
CGTGGTGAACGGAGGTGACTCGCTGGGTGTGGCACTTCCCCCCCCACGACGCTAGTCCAGCTTGGTACCCGGTACTTGCGGCGCCTCTTTAAGTAACGCTTTGAGCTCGTTCAAAATGGAAACGGGCTGTCGATCAACGCTGTCCAGATGAAGCGTCGCCACACGAATGGGCGGCTGATATTCAAGCGAGTCGATGAGCACGGGCAACCCCAAGAATAGCTCGATTTCGTCTGCGATCGCGTCGGTCTTATCGGAATCAAAGTCGTTGAAAAGCGCCACGAATGTTGGCCCCGTCGAGCGGAACAGGCGGCCCTTGCCACGCGAGCATTCCATAAGGCAGGCGGCGCTTTCGGCGAGCACACGGTCGCCTGCATCGAATCCAAAGCGGGCATTGACCTCGGCGATATCGTCGATTTTAATGGCGATCAAACCAGCCTTGCGCGCCACGCGACGCATTTCACCAATGGCGTTGACCAGGGCGTGAATATCGCCCAGGCCGGTCACGGAATCAGTCGTATCTGCCAAGCTTCGGTTGATGATAATGCCCACATACATGCTGGGCTCGGTATCGGTGCCGTCCAAGCGGTAGCCCGTGCAGTCGCAAAGCGCGTATTTTCCGGTGGCATCCATTACACGATACTGCATGTAGTGGAAGTGCCATGTGCCGTTTATCACCATGTCGAGCTCGGCGCGCACATTGTTGCGGTCCTCGGGGTGTACGCGGGCAAGCCACATATCGACCGAGTTAAAAGGGTGCTGGGAGGGCAGGTCAAAATCGCGCACGGCGTTAACCGACCATTGCGATTCGCCCGTATCGAGATTGAGGATAAACGGATAGCGCGTCTCGGAGCTCATAGAGATCGCTTGGAATACGCGGTCGTTGCACGGAAGCTGTTCGGCAATTGGGTGCTGAGGCGCGTCATCGTCTTTCGGCTGCTGCACGCGATGCATAAGCTTATAGCGATACATTTTGCGATCGGCATCCATCGTCATCTGGCGACGCGTGTCGCCGGCAAGTGGATCGACGCGCGAGCAGCCAAAGCTAAAGCTACCGATCATGGGCGCCTTGCCGCCCGAGTTCGCCTCGATCAGCCCGGAACGTACCTGCTCCAAGCGCTGCTCGAGTTCAGTCTCGTTTGCGGAGGGCGAGATAAGCACAAACTCGTCTCCACCGATACGAAACAGCATCTCATCGTGCTCCATGGTTTCGGAGAGCGTGCGGCAGATGCTCAGAATATAGCGGTTGCCTTCGGCGTGGCCGAACCTATCATTGCAATGCTTGAGATGGTCGATGTCAATATAGGCGCAGGTGAAGGGGTCGCCTTTGCGCCAGAGTTGCTCGACGTGACGGTCAAATCCGTTGCGGTTGCCCAAGTTGGTGAGCGGATCGATATAGGCGTTGCGCTCAAGCAGCTGGCGCTCTTGTTGCAGGATGGCATGCGTCTTTTGCAGCTGCTCACCAACAGCGCGTAGCTCAGCAGGCAGCGCGGCAACATCGAGTTCGGCGGTCGATACGCCATTCGCAAGTCGCTGAAGATAGGTAATAATCGATTGCTCGCCCAGGCGATATGACTCGTTCATGATGGATAACCTCCTTGGGCGGAACAACGGTTTGTATCATATCCCCAATTTGGTTTGAATTGGGGATATAAGTTAGCTAATGGAGACAAATACCCCCTTCGACGGTGGCGTTTTGCGCACGAGCGTATCAGTTGTTATTGCCACCATCGAGCAATGCCTCAAAATCCTTTGCCTGCATGGGGCGGTAGTAGAGGAAGCCCTGAGCGTAGCGGGCGCCCATGTGGCGCAGCATGTTCGCCTGCTCATTTGTCTCGATGCCTTCGATTACAACGGGCAGATGGAGCGACTGCGCCATCTCGAGCATCGATGACACGATCTGCGCGCTGCGGCCACGATCACCGTCAACGGGCACAAACGTGCGATCGAGCTTGATGACGTCGACGTTGACGTTCTTGAGCATCGCGAGCGTGGACTGGCCGGTGCCAAAATCGTCCATGTAGGTCGAGAAGCCGCGGGTGTGCAGATCTGCGGTCAGCTTATCCACGGCCTCGGATTCTCCCGTATAAGCCGTCTCGGTGATCTCGATACGCATGAGCTCGGGCGGTAGGTTGTATTGGGCGGCGAGTGCCCCCATATGTTCGGCAACGTCGCAGGCAAGGATATCCACGCGCGACACATTAAGCGAGACCGGAACCACGCGAAGACCGCGATCGAGACGCTCGCGAAGCCATATGGCGACACCCTGCCAAATGTACTTGTCGAGCGTTACTACAAAGCCGCTTTCCTCGAGTGCGGGGATAAACGTTGCGGGCGAAATGAGAGAGCCGTCCTTGTCAATCCAGCGTGTAAGAGCCTCGGCGCCAATGATCTTGCCGGTTTCCATATCGACCTGGGGCTGAAGGTAGTGCGTGATGCGGCCGTTTGAAAGTGCGTACTGGAATTCGGTCAGCGTGCGGTGGAACGCGACTTCGCGCTCGTACTCCGCAGGACAGAAAATGGCAATGCGCTCCTTGAAGTCGTTTTTTGCGCGCCGATTGGTAAACATGGCCTTTGCCTGCGCATCGATGGTGATCTCCTCATTGGAGTCGATGGGGTAAACGCCCATGGACGGCCAAAAACCTACGCCGTCATCATGTCTGGCTACTGCCTCGCGAACGCGGTTGTAGATTTGATGGACGGTGTTGTGCTCAAAGGGGATGAGTATGCAAAAGTCGTCTTGGCCCCAGTACCCTGCGATGCCCATATCGGCATTCTCGATATCCTTGAGGACCGTGCCCACATCGGCGAGCATGCAGTCGCCCTCGGCCTGGCCGTGCCATTCATTAAACAGGCGCATGTGGCCCATGTCGACCGTGGCGATGCACCAGGTGCCGTCGCGCCTTGCTTCGAGAAATGCGTTGGCGCGCCGCATGAACTCGCTGGGTCGATAGAGGCCCGTGAGCGAGTCGATGCGTTCGGCGATGGCGCTTTTGCGCTCCGCCTCGGGTATGGGGAGGCTGTCGTTGGGAACAAGCCCGCCGGCCGTGCGAAGGCGACGGTCGAGTTCGCCTAAAACGGCGGTCGCTTGATGGGTTAAGTGCTCGTAAAAGGCCGGGACGACAAGGCAGACGGGAGTAATGGTGTCGCCTGCGATTTGAACAGGAGCGAAAACGGCCTCTTTAAGGTGGCGGGTCAGTTGTTCGAATGCCTCGTGGTCCAGGTCGTTGCTGAGCACGACGAACTGGACGCTTCGTGAACGGTAGACCCGGCTCCTGCCGCGGGTGATCGACAGCATGCGGCCTGCGTATTCGGCAAGCATGTTGTCGACAGCCTCGGCCCCGTAGAGCTCGTTGAGCTTTGTCGTGCCACGAACGCGCACCGCTATAAGCCCTGTCTCGCAACGATCGCGGCGGCAGGCATCGATAGCGTTGATCAGCATACGCTGCGTTCCGAGGCCCGTGGCGGCGTCGACGGTCTCGGCAAGTGAGTGGTTGACAAGTTCGCCGACATAGAGCGAGGGGGCATTTCCGTCGCCGTCGATGCGAAACCCGCGAGCACGGCAGAGAACGTAGTCACCCGCGGCATTGCGCATGCGGTACTGCATGACGCGGCGGTGTTTGGAGCCGTTAAAGATCTGGTTGATGTCGTTGGCGTAGGCCTCGAGGTCATCGGGATGGACACGCGTCTTCCAGAAATCGCGGCAGCTGTCTATGTGCTCCGAAGGAAGACCGAGATCGCGCAAGGCACCTTGCGACCAAAGGGTGCGGTCCTTGTCCAAGTTCTCGATAAAGAAATAACGGCCTTCGTTGAGCATCGAAAAGGCGTCGAAAATACGGTCGCTTATTTCGAAGTCGTCGGTGTGGACTTGCGCGATATTACGTCGATCAAGATGCATGGCATGACGTAGCTTGTAGTCGTACATGCGATGGTCGGCATCGAGTGTCATGCGATTGGAGGCTTCGCCCAGGGCGGGGTCGTCGTGTGCCACTCCGTAGCTAAACGAGTGGGGCATCTCGGAATCGTTGTTTTTGAGCAGGATCGTTCGGCAGTGTTCCAGACGTTCGGCGAGGTCGTCCTCGGTCGCAATCGTAGATAGGATGGCAAACTCGTCGCCTCCCAGACGAAATGCCGCCTCGTCTACCTTCATATACAGCTTGAGATAAAGGCTTACCTGCAAGATATAGCGGTTGCCCTCGTCATGGCCAAAGACATCGTTGCAGTGCTTGAGATTGTCGATATCGATGAACGCCATGGTAACGGGGGCGTCCTGCTCCCAGAGCTCCTCGAGGGAGCGGGCAAAGCCGCCGCGGTTGCCAAGTCCGGTAAGCTGGTCGGTAAAGGCGGTCCTAATCAGATCATCCTGACGCTCGAGAAGGTCGCGGACGGTCTTTTCGAGCGTTTCGGTGTAATTGCTGACAGTATCCATGTTCTAAGCGGCTTTCTTAGGTCGGGGCGGATTGCGTCGGGCGAGCTCGTTGTGTACACGCGTCGTTACTCGGCGTCTTGCGTGTATCCAGGCCCCCGTCTTGCTGCGTTGTTGGGTTAATTTGCCGACGAATGTTCGCTGTTGATAACTGCTGAGTAGCATAAACAGCAGTGCACAATTATAGATGGGTGCACATGCTGCGGGCGGCTATTATTCGACAAGCGGTAGCGCGACGATGCGATGCTTGATAAAAATGCGGCTGAGACGATATATGTTGACGTGTATACTTGTCCCGTTTGAATTTGTGGGGACGGAGATGGTCGCATGGCACAGTCAAATACGACGCGCACGGTGGGGCTGGCACTCGAGGGAGGCGGCTACCGCGGTATGTATACGGCGGGCGTGCTCGACGTTTGGATGGAGCACGGCTTAACTTGCGACCATATGGTGGGTGTCTCGGCGGGCGCGGCGTTTGGCTACAACTTTAAATCGCGCCAGATCGGCCGCGCCATTCGCTATAACAAGGCCTATTGTGCCGATAAGCGCTATGCGGGTGTAGCAAGCTGGCTGCGGACCGGCGATATGTTCAATGCCGATTTTGCCTATCACGAGGTGCCCATCGAGCGCGATCCCATCGATTTGGAGACATATCGCGCCTGCCCCATGCGGTTTACGTGCGTGTGTACCGATATCGAGACGGGCAAGGCCGTCTACCACGACCTGCCCTATGGCGATGAGCGCGATATCGAGTGGATCCGGGCGTCGTCGGCGATTCCTGCGGCGACGCGTCCTGTCGCCATTGAGGGCCGCAAGTACCTGGATGGCGGCGTGGCCGATTCTATTCCCAGTGCATGGTTGTTTGCGCAGGGGTATGATCGCAATATCGTGGTGCTCACGCAGCCGGCGGGCTTTGTGAAGCAGCCCAACAGCGTGATGCCCATGCTGCGTCGCGTGTTCCGTCACTATCCGGAGTTTGTCGCAGCGCTTGAGCATCGGCATGAGGTCTACAATGCCACGCTTGATGACCTGGCACGTCGCGAGGCCGCCGGCGAAATCTTTGTGGTGCGGCCGAGCGAATCGGTGAAAGTGCCGTCGCTGTGCCGCGAGCCCGATGAGCTCGAGCGCATCTACCAGATCGGCCGCCACGATGCGGAGGCGACCTTGCCGGCGTTGGAAGCGTATCTGGCGGGGTAAGGGTCGCATGCGGAAAGCGCATCCCAGGTTTTGCGCTCAGAACGGGTTGCAGTTTCCCAAACGGTGGGGTTTCGGAAAGTACGTCCCGGAATATGCGTTCAGACTGGGACGCAGTTTCCCGTTGAGCCTCTATATGGAAAGCGCATCCCAGAATGGACGTCCAAACTGGGATGCGCTTTCCGTTATTGAAGATATGAGGCTGCGGAGCAGCTGCTCGGCCTAGACTTATGCCTGCTGCCAGGTTTCGACAAGCTCCTTGGCGGCGGCGTAGGGGTCGTCGGCACTGCAGACCGCGCTCACCACAAAGAAGCCGTCGACGCCGGTGGCCTTGAGCTGCGGCAAGTCGGCTGTCTTGACGCCGCCGCCCACCACGATGGGCACGGGGCTTGCAGCGTGGAGTGCGGCCAGGTCCTCAAAGCTCTTGGTGATGATAGAGCCGTCGGCTGCGCGTCCGCAGTCGCGCTTGGTCTCGGTTTCGTGGAGCGGGCCGATGCCCAGGTAGTCGACCGGGCTCATGTCGGCGGTCTTGACGTACTCGAGCATCTCCTCGCAACGGGCCGAAAGACCCACGATGGCATCGGGGCCCAGCAGCTTGCGGCAGACCTCGACGGGAATATCGCTCTGGCCCACGTGCACGCCGTCGACGGCAATACCCTGCTCGCGCGCGGCGAGTACGCAGTCCAGGCGGTCGTCGATGAGTAGGGCGACCTGACCGGTCTTACCGGCCTGTGCGATAGCCTGTGCGGCGTCGCCGGTCAGCGCGATGATCTCGCGGGCGCTTGCCACCTTGGAGCGCACCTGAATGCAGGTAAAGCCTGCGTCGAGCGCCTGGGCCACCACATCGCCCACGGGGCGTCCCAGCGTGTTTTCGGGGCCGAGTACCAGATAGGCCGAGATATCAAGGTTGTCGCGGATGCTCATCATGCTTCCTCCTGCTTCTTGATCTGTGCTTCCATGCGCTCGAGCTTGCCGGTCATGGTGTCGGTAAATCCGGGCCGAATATCGGCTTTGAGCACGACTTCGGTGCGGATGCCCTTGCTCGCCAACACAAAGGTCGCGTCGCGCACGACCTGCATGACCTCGTCCCAGTCGCCTTCGATCTCGGTGAACATCGAGGTGGTGCGGTTGGGAAGGCCGCTCTCGCGTATGACGCGCACGACCTCGGCGACCTCGGCGGAGAGCTCATCGCCGGTGCCGCACGGGGCGATGGCCACGGCGACGAGCGTGTTCATGCCGGCATTGGTTACGGGCTCGGACATGGCTTATGCCTCCTCGAGCTCGAGCTGGTTATCGGCAATGTCCTGGGCGGTTGCGCGGTAGAGCTCGTCGATAAAGGCGACCTTAAAGCTTGCCGGGGCATCGGCGACAGCGGCGGCACGCGTGCCGGCAACGTTGTAGACGGCGGCGCCGCAGATGGCTGCCGTAAACGGGTCGGCGGCACAGGCGGCCAGCACGCCGCCCTGCGAGCAGCCGCAGCCGGTGATCTTGGACATGAGCGGGCTGCCGCCGTGGGACTTGGCCACGGTCGTGCCGTCGGTAATCAGGTCGACTTCGCCCGAGACCACTACGGCGCCGCCGGTGTAGCGGGCGAGCGCCACGGCGGCATCGCGGGCGGCGTCTACCGTGTCGGTGGTATCGACACCGCGCACGCGGCTCAGATCGGCTGCCTCGCCCTCAAGACCCCACAGGCCGGCGAGCGCGATGATCTCGGAGGCATTGCCGCGCACGATGGCGGGCTTGTACTGCTTGAGCTCGTTTACCAGCTGGGTGCGCAGACTGCCGATGCCTAGACCCACCGGATCGAGCACCCAGGGCTTGCCGGCGTCGTGTGCCGCCTTGGCCGCGCGGGGAATCGTCTGTTCGTAGATGGGGAAGAGCGTGCCCATATTGAGATAGATAGCGCCGCCGCCGGCAACGAGTGCCTCGCCCTCGTCGGGCAGATAGACCATGGCGGCCGAACCGCCCACGGCGAGCTGCGCGTTGGCGACAAAATCGATCGTCACCGTGTTGGTGATGGAGCCGGCCATCGGATTGGTGGCGCGAATCTCCTCTACGGCCTTGACCACATTTTGCTTAAGTTGTTCCGAATCAATCACTGCACATGCCTCCTTGGCATAGAAAAGGGGCGCTGTGCATAGACAGCGCCCCTGTAAAGGCGGCATGCTCCCTACGCCAGCATTAACTGACAGGTTCAAAGGATTGGGCCCCATGCCCTCTCAGCCTTGTGGTTTGCACCGCCGGCACTCCCGCATCGAATCTGTTGTTCCCTATACTAGCGCACCGTTACAATGGTTGCGGTGAAAATGACGGGGGGACTCTATGATCAAACTTGTGCTGACCGATATGGACGATACGCTGATTCCGGCTGGACATGACGGTGCCAGCGACTACGCTATCGAGGGCATTCATGCCATGCAGGCGGCGGGTCTGCACTTTGGCCCGGTTTCGGGCCGTCAGCCGTCCGCGATGGGCTGGATGTTCAAAAATTGTTCCGAGTGCTTTTCGACCGGTGCGTTCTGCAATGGCCAGGTCATGTTTGTGGACGGCGAGGCGGTAGCCTCGCATGCGACCGACAACGCCGCTCTTATGCGCTTGGCTGACTACTTGGAGCAAGAGACCGATGATACGTATCTGAAGGTCTACAGCCTGGGTGACGACTTTTGGGATAACGATGCCTACTGCGTGACGAGCGATCCCGAGCGCGTTCGTCGCGCCATGGAGTCGGGCGGTAATGCGTGGCTCAAAGGCGAAGAGGCCCCGTGCCGTCCTGTTGTCGATGATGCCCCGGTATACAAGGCGAATATCTGGAGCGCCCGCTCGCGCGAAGAGCTTGCTGAGCTGCGCGAGCGCATTGCTGCCGAGGTGCCGGAGCTCTCGCTTGTATTTCCCAACAACCGCGTGCGCCTATTCGATATTCTCCCGGCCGGTTGGGACAAGGGCTGCGCTGCGCTGGAGCTGGCGCGCGCTTTGGGCCTGACGCCCGATGAGGTGGCCGTATTTGGCGATTCCGATAACGATCTGCCCATGATCGATGCCGTTCCCAACTCCGTTGCAGTCGCCAATGCCAACGAGGCCGTCACTGCTGCTGCGCGCTGGCATATCGGCGCTGCGGCAGACGATGCGGTCGCCGGGGCTCTGCATCAGATTGCCGCCTGTGCCGCGACGGGGGAGATGCCGCCGTTTATGCGTCAGATGGATGCGGTGGGTTCGGGTATCGCGGACGTCTAGGGAGGCCATCATGAAGCTCCAGCAGCTCAGATATGTCGTCAAAGTTGCCGAATGCGGCAGCATCACCGAGGCCTCGCGCCGGCTCTTTGTGTCGCAGCCTTCGATTACCGCATCGATTCGCGATCTCGAAAACGAGATGGGCGTGCGCATCTTTGAGCGCACTAACAAGGGCGTTGTTGTGTCCGAGGAAGGCGAGACCTTCTTGGGCTATGCGCGCCAGGTACTCGACCAGGCCGACCTGCTCGAGGGCAAGTACAAGGGCGCATCCGAGCAGGTGCCGCACTTTAGTGTGAGCTGCCAGCATTATTCCTTTGCCGTTAACGCGTTTGTTGACGTGATTCGCGAGTTCGATGCCGCGCGTTACGACTTTACCCTGCGCGAGGAGCAGACCCACGAGATTATCGAGGATGTCGCGCACATGAAAAGCGAGCTGGGCATCCTGTATCTGTCGGAGCACAATCGCGAGGTCATCGAGCGCATGCTGGCGGCCAACGAGCTCGTGTTCGAAGGGCTCTTCTGCGCCACGCCGCACGTCTTTGTGTGTGCAGACCATCCGCTGGCGGATCACGCCAGCGTGACGCTCGAAGACCTCGAGGACTACCCGTTTTTGTCCTATGAGCAGGGCAGCTATAACTCGTTCTACTATTCTGAGGAGCTGACCTCGACCTTTGAGCGCCGCAAGAATATCCGCGTGCGTGACCGTGCGACGTTGTTCAACCTGGTCATGGGCCTCAACGGCTACACGGTGTGTTCGGGTGTGATCAGCCATGAACTTAACGGCCCCGGTATTATCTCGATTCCGCTCGATGTAGACGAGTACATGGAGATCGGCATTATCACGCGCAAGAACACGACACTTACGCGCTACGGGCAGGCCTATATCGACGCGATTCGTCAGCACATCTAGACTGCTGCATTCTGCACGGGTCAAATCTCTCTATGACAGTCCAAACTGATATAGGAAGCATCTATATCAAACTGTTATAAACATATATTTTACGATGACCATATGAGCGCTCATACTCTGTCCCAGTAAAGCAACCAATGCAAAGGGAGATATCTATGAGCACTTCGATTCAACCGAACGCGCCGTTTCGCGCCGATATCGTCGGCAGTTTTCTTCGTCCGCAGGCCGTGAAGGACGCCCGTGCCGCCTACGCCGCGGGTACGCTCGATGACGACGGCCTTAAGGCCGTCGAGGATGAGGCCATTCGCGATTTGGTGGCAAAGCAGAAGGCGGCCGGCCTGCAGGTCATCACCGATGGCGAGTTTCGCCGCAGCTACTGGCACCTCGACTTTATGTGGGGGCTGAACGGCGTCGAGCGTCGCACCTCGCGTACGGGCTATATGTTCCACGACGAGGAGACCACGGCCGATACCGCCGTGGTGACCGGCCCCATCAGCGGCGAGAACCACCCCTTCGTCGAGCACTTTAAGTTTGTCAAGGCGCTTGAGGGCGAGGGCCACGTTGCACGCCAGACCATCCCGGCGCCGATTCAGACGTTCTCCGAAGTCACGCTCGACCGCTGCGATGGCCAGCAGGAGAGCTTGCGTGCTGTCTATAAGACCGACGAAGATCTCGCCGATGCCATCGCCGCAGCATACCGCACCGTGATTGCCGACCTGTATGCCGCAGGCTGCCGCAATATCCAGTTTGATGACTGTACCTGGGGAATCTATTGCGATACCGATTTTGTGGCAAAGACCGGCATGAGCCCGGTTGATCTGCAAAAGGTGAGCGAGCTGGGTGTGGCGCTCAACAATGCCGCCATCGCGGGCAAGCCCGACGATCTGGTCATCAACACGCATGTATGCCGCGGCAACTACCACTCCACCTACGCTTTTGAGGGCGGCTACGACCCCATCGCGCCGTACCTGTTTGCGCATGAGGATGTCGATGCGTTCTATCTGGAGTTCGACACGCCGCGCGCCGGTGGTTTTGAGCCGCTCAAGTACGTTGCTCCCGGCAAGAAGGTCGTGCTGGGCTTGGTGACCACCAAGGCGGCAGAGCTCGAGAACGAGGATGTTATTGTCGAGCGCATCCGCGAGGCGGCAAAGTACGTGCCGCTCGAGAACCTGTATCTGTCTCCGCAGTGTGGCTTTGCCAGCTGCGAGATTGGCAACAAGCTGACCGAGGACGAGCAGTGGGCAAAGATTGCACTGGTCAGGCGTATTGCCGAGCGCGTTTGGAAGTAACGCTACCGCCCGCGGCGCCGGAGCGTGCGAGAAATTACATATCGCGTACAATGGTTCGGATCATATCGTTCGGGCAGGTAATCCGCTATGCTCGAGCGCCCTTCCATTCTGAAAGGGCATCCGTGTCCCAGTCTTTGACGCCCGCCGTCACCGATGCCATCTACGATGCGTCATCGCTCGGCCGCCCGCGCATGTTTTTGCTCGGCCTACATATGCGCGTGGGCACCATTTTTATGCGTCAGTATCCAGTGGATGCCACGCGCCATGCGCAAGTCGGTTTGGGCAAAGTGGTTACCGGGGTTGAGCTCCAGCGTTGTTGGAATGCCGCGATCGACAAGCAACGCTTCCATGGCGCGTGTGCCTTCGAGGACGTGTCGCATCATGCGGTTGGGCGTCTTGGTTTCTTTTTTGCCGAGTGACAGGTAGACGGCGCCGGGCGCGTTCGGCATCCTGTGCTCGTGCGCATAGTCGATAAAGCCAGGAAACCAAAGGGACCCCGATGCGCTTGCGGCGCGGTCAAAGGCATCGGTTTGCCAGAGGGCCCAAAGCGAAAAGAGACCCGCCAGCGAATAGCCGGCAATGCCACGCCAGGCAGGTGGCTGTGGGAGTGATAATTCGACCTTTGGGATTATCCGGTTCAGCAGTTCATCGAGAAATCCGGACGCCTGACCGCCAAAGGGTTCGGCATCGCGTACAGTTCCGTCGCATTCCCAAGGGCTCAGCTCGCGATTCCAGTTGAGGCCGCCAATGGCGACAAGGGTAAACGGTGGGCAGTCGAGCTCTCGGCAGCACTTATATACCTCGATGCCGTCACCCATGACCACGGGAAGGTAGATGATCGGTGCGCTTTCGGCATGCATTGAATGAACGGTTATCTGCTTTTGGCACGCTTCCATGACGGGCTTCTCTCGGCGTTGTGATATCGACAGCCCCAATTGTCGCACGCCGACGCATACGCGCTACCGAAAAGAAAAGCGCGGAGCCGCTCGATGCGACTCCGCGCTTTGGTGTTCTGCTTTGGCAGCTTTGCCGCTACGCTACAAAGAAGTAGACGAGGAAGGCAAGGGCTGCGATCCACATGAGCGGCTTGATCTTGGAGGCCTCGCCCTTAAAGAGCGCGACGATCACGTAGGCGATAAAGCCCAGGCCAATGCCGGCAGAGATGGAGTAGGTGAAGGGCACGCCGGCGACAATCATGAACGCCGGGAAACCCTGCGACACGTCGGACCAGTCGATCTCGGAGGCCTCGCTCATCATGAGGTAGCCGACGTAGACCAGAGCACCGCAGGTGGCGGCGCTGGAAACGATGGTGACGATGGGGGAGAAGAACGCGGCGAGAATGAACAGCACGCCGGTGGTGACGGAGGTGAGGCCCGTGCGGCCACCGTCGGCGGCGCCAGAGGTGGACTCGACGAAGGTGGTGATGGAGGAGACGCCCATGAAACCGCCCACAGCGGCGGCGGCGGAGTCGACGATCAGGATCTCCTTGATATTCTCGACGTTGCCGTCGTCGGTGAGGAATTCGCCCTGCTTGGCCACGGCCATCGCGGTGCCCATGGTGTCGAAGAAGTCACTCATGAGCAGCGAGAACGAGATGACGAGGAGCGCGGGGTCGGTAAGGACCTTGACGATGGCGGGCACGCCGCCGGCGTCGGCGATGGGGCCACCGATGCTCGAGAAGTCGAGCGGGGCGATGATACCGGTCGGAGCCTGGGTCACACCTAGGGGGATACCGGCGATGACGGCGACGACGATGCCGATGAGCAGCGAGCCGGGGACGTTGCGGCAGGCGAGGGCGACCGTCACCAGGATGGAGATGATGCCGACGATGAAGGTGGGGGAGGTGATGTCGCCCAGACCGACGAGTGTACCGGCGCCAGCGGTGATAATGCCGGCATCGCACAGGCCAATCATGGCGATGAACAGGCCCAGACCCACCGAGATGGCGTGACGCAGGACAACCGGGATGGCGTCCATGATGGCCTCGCGCAGGCCACAAAGCACGAGCAGCAAGATGACGATACCCTCGAGGAAGATAACGCTCATGGCCACGTGCCAGTCACCGCCGCAGACGGTGGTGGCGATTCCAGCGATCATCGCGTTGACGCCTAAGCCCGACGCGCAGGCGAGCGGGCGGTTGGCGAAGATGCCCATGCAGATGGTCATGATGCCGGCGCCCAGGCAGGTGGCGCAGGCGAGCGCTCCCGCATCGATGCCAGCGCCCGAGAGCACCGCGGGGTTGACGGCGATGATGTAGGCCATTGCTAGGAACGTTGTCAGTCCAGCGCGAAGTTCGGTCCCGATCGTGGACTTGCGCTCGCTGACGTGAAATAGTTCGTCCATGCATACCCTTTCTTTGTTCGGCCCCGAGTTTAGGCCGATTGACACGAACGCTCCCACTATAGCCCCTTTACGACGCTGTTGTTCCTCGCATGTTGATGTTCGGCGCTTCGTAGCAGACGGACGGTATTTTTCGCATGAAAATGTGTGGGTACCGTATACTTAAGCGGTTACAACGACCCCTATGGAGGAACGTATGATTAAAGAGCTTTGCCACGACGAGGCTATCCTGTCCCAGCGTTGCGAGGTTGCGACCGTCGAGGACGAGTCGGTCGCACAGGACCTGATCGATACCATCAAGTCGCTCGACGATGCCGGCTGCCTTGCCGCTAACCAGATTGGCGTTACCAAGAAGGTCTGCGTCTATCTGGACGACGCCGGCGAGCCCCACGTGCTCTACAACCCCCGTCTGGTGTTTGGCCTGGGCGCCAGCAAGATGGAGGAGAGCTGCCTGACGCACGAGGAGGTCACCAAGTCCACGCGCTACATCAAGTGCAAGGTTGCCTTTGACCAGATCGTCGACGGCAAGATGAAGGAGTGCCGCCGCGACTACGCGGGCTTTGAGGCACAGATGATCCAGCATATGATCGATCACTGCCAAGGTAAACTTGTCTAGGGTGACTACAGCACCGCACTTCGTCTCTTTTGGTCCGGGCGTGACATTGTTGTCATGTCCGGGCTTTTGTGTTTAGCGCCTTTTTGTTTGGAGACAATGAAATTAGCAAGAACGTAAAGCTAGGAGGCGCTATGTGTACGAGTATTCGATTTACCGATAATTCTGGCCACATGTATCTAGGCCGCAACCTCGACTGGAGCTTTGACTACGGCCAACAGGTTCGCGTGATGCCGCGCGGGTTTCACATTCCGTATTCGTTTATCGACGACGCGACAGCGGCACACGCGGTGATCGGTATGTGCATCGATTACAAGAACTATCCCATGTTTTTTGATTGCGGTAACGATGCTGGCCTCGCCGTGGCGGGCCTCAATTTCCCGGGTTATGCCGAGTATGCCGAGGACCCTGTCGACGGCAAGACCAATATCGCGGCCTATGAGTTTCCCCTGTGGGTGGCAGCGACGTTCTCGACGGTCGATGAGGTCGAGGCTGCGCTGCACGACACGGTGATTGTCGCCAAATCTGCCGGAGAGGGGCTGGGCGTGTCGCTGCTCCATTGGATTATCGGCGACAGCCAGCGTAGCATCGTGGTCGAGATGATGGCTGACGGCCTGCATGTATACGACGATCCGGTCGACACCCTTGCCAATCAGCCCACTTTCCCGTGGCACATGGAAAACCTGCGCACCTATATCACGGCTACAAGCGATTTTCCGCAGACGGCGACATGGCGTGGCGCCGAGCTCAAGCCCTATGGCGCGGGTGCCGGCATGCGCGGTATTCCGGGTGACTGCTATTCGCCGAGCCGTTTTGTAAAGGCGGCGTACCTCAACGCCAATTACCCGCAAAAGGAGAGCGAGACCGAAAACGTCGTCCGCATGTTCCGTTCACTCGAGGGCGTGGTGATGATTGAGGGGGCGTCCAGGATGGGCGATGGCAAGTTCGAGAAGACTATCTATACCGGATGCTTTAGCGCGCGCACGGGCAATTATTACTACGCGATGTATGGGGATCCGTCGATTCGCTACGTGAGTCTGATGGATGCCGAGGGCGCGAGCCCCGATAGGCTCGTGGTTCCCGAGCCGCGTCGTTCGTAGCCGATAGCTTTACTGCAATGCAAGACGGCCCTGCATCTCCCGTGAGGTGCAGGGCCGCTGTCGTTGATTTGTGACGTCGCTAGAAGTTGGCGTCGTTGAGCTGGTCGCTCTCGAGGCCGTCGAGCTGTTGTTGTTCGGGCGTATCTGCGACGCTCTCGAGCAGCTCGGTGGGATCGACGTTCATATCCCTACCGGCCTCGTTGCCGTTGACCAGGTCGTCCGAGAAGATGTCGACTTCCATTTCCTCGGCCTCTTCAATCTGGATCTCGAGCGGCACCTGGGTGCGCACGAGCTTAACGGCCGGGCGCATGCGGGCAAAGAGGGGCACGTACTCGATGATGATGGCCGAGTTCTCTAGACCGTACCAGCGTGCCGGGCTTCCGCAGGCGCGGCGGACGGCGTACTTGATGGCCATCACGCGGTGGTCATTGCGGTTGATGTCCGTTTCGGGGGCAAGCATCTTGCGCAGCATGCAAAAACGGAAGTCGCCCACGTTGCCGCGTGTCTCGTAGATGGAGTAGGTGTGATGCTGCGGTGGCAACTCACCCGAGGCCATCAGGTCGCCAACGATCTGACGCAGGTAGGCATTGATGCGCTGATTGACCTTAAAGCCCAGGTCCAGGCGCACGCGGAACAAAAAGTCCGTGCCAAAGGTCTCAACGGAATACTCGTGCGTATAGGGCTCGTCGGTAACGTGCACGTTAATGAACCAGTATGCCTTGGCGCGCTTGGGGTGCTTGTCCAAGATGGAGTAGAGCACGTCGCGGTCGAGCGTGAGCGGGTCGGGGCTGTTGGTGAGGAACACCAGATTGTCGGCGAGCACGGGGTAGGTCTCGTCGCTGCGTAGGCGGTTGAGCTGATCGATGTACTTGGAGACGGGCAGCAGGATCGTCTGCGTGCGCTCGATGGCGGTGCCGCGGCGCCACACATACATAAGGCCAAACAGCAGCGAGGCCAAGAAGATCATGACGTAACCGCCGTCAAAGAACATGGTGAGGCACGAGGCGAAGAAGCACAGCTCAATGGCTCCAAAAAGCAGGGCGAAGACGCATGCGCCCAGCTTGTGCTTGAGAATGCCGGCGATATAGCTCGTCAGCAACGTGGTGGTCATAAGCATGGTCACGGTAATGGCGAGGCCATAGGCGCTCTCCATGCGCTCGGAGTTCTGGAACAGCAGCACGATGAAGATGCAGCCGACCCACATGATGTTGTTGACGAGCGGAATATAGAGCTGGCCCTTGGTGTCGCTGGGGTAGTGGATGCGCAGGTGCGGCATGAGGTTGAGGCGCGTTGCCTCGGATACCAGTGAGAACGAGCCGGTGATGAGCGCCTGCGAGGCGATGATGGCCGCCACGGCCGAAAGCACGATGGCAAAGGGGCGCAGGGGCTCGGGAAGCATCATATAGAACGGGTTGACGATATCCATCGCGAGCATCTGGGGGTTGGAGTTATTGGCGAGCAGCCAAGCTCCCTGACCCAGGTAGTTAAGGATAAGGGCCGCCTTAACAAACGGCCAGGATGCATAGATGTTTGCCTTGCCCACGTGGCCCATGTCTGAATAGAGCGCCTCGGCACCGGTTGTCGACAGGAAGACAAAGCCGAGCACCATGATGCCCGAGTGATTGATGGGCGAGAACAGGAACATAATGCCGCGAATGGGGTTGAGCGCGCGCAAGATGGACAGGTTGCCGAGCATGTTGAACAGACCGGCGCCTGCCAGGAACAGGAACCACAGCGTCATGAGCGGGCCGAACAGCTTGCCGATCGACGAGGTGCCGGCGCGCTGCATGGCAAATAGGCCGCAGATAATGATGATGGTAATAATGATGACGTTGGTCTGGCCGTCACCCAAAAGCGCATGGCCCCACTCGATAGTGCGCAGGCCCTCGATGGCTGTGGTAACCGTGACGGCGGGAGTGAGGATGCCGTCGGCGAGCAGCGCCGCGCCGCCGATCATGGCAGGTAGGATCAGCCATGGTGCCACTTTGCGCACCAGGCTAAACAGGGCGAAGATGCCGCCCTCGTTGTGGTTGTCGGCCTTCATGGCGATTACCACGTACTTGACCGTGGTCACGAGCGTCATGGTCCAGATGACGAGCGAAAGCGCGCCCAAGATCATGTCCTCGCTGACGGTACCGATGCCGCCGTTGTTGGCGACGATTGATTTCATGGTGTACATGGGGCTCGTGCCGATGTCACCGTAGACGACGCCGAGCGTTACGAGCAGCATGCCAGCGGAGAGGGGGATGGCCCCATGCCCGCCTTGACCACGCTGGTCTTGGGGGCTTGCCTCAAGTTTGTTGTGTGCCACGTGGACTCCCTTAGACATCTGGTCTCTGCCAAGGGCAGTAGACCTTTATGCCATCTTTATACATATAAGAGCAGTTTGGCACATCGGGATGTTTTAGACAATAATCCCCAGCTGGGGATTATTCATATACGCAGGTAGCATTTCAAAGTGGGGGCTTTTAAGCACGTGCCGCCTGGGCGATGCCCGCTTTGGCGCCTGCGCGTCTGCCGGCGAGTTCGCAAAAAATCGCGCCGCCGATGATAAGCGCGGCGCCCATCAGACGGACCGATGTTATGGCTTCGCCCAAAAGGACGGCCGAGAACACGACGGCCGAAAGCGGCTCAAGGTAGCCGACGACGGCGACGGTCTGCACGGGCAGTTTGGCGACGGCGCTAAAGTAGAGCAGGCAACCGATGCCGGTGTTGACGACGCCGAGCATGACGACGGCGCGCCAATCGATGCATGCGGCGACGCCGGCGGACAGGAACGAGGGAGCGCCCTGCGTGATGAGCGTGATGACCAGCGCGGTCACAAAGGCGGCGCTCACCTGGAGCGCGGAGTTCTCGAGGCCTTCGATGTGTGGCGCACCCTTGCTAGCGATGACCATCAGTGCATAGCAAAATGCCGAGGCGATGTCGCAGGCGATACCCGCAATGGGTATATTGCCGCCTAGACCTTGCGCTGCGATGAGAAAAGCGCCGCACGCGACGGCGATAAACCCGGCGATTTTGCCGCCGGTCAGTTTTTCGCCAAAGATAAACGGCGAGAGGGCCATGACAATGATGGGGCCGCAGTAGTACAGCAGCGAGGAAACGCCGACGCCGATCGTCTGGTAGGCGCGGAACAGGAATATCCAGCTGGCGCCCAGTGCGGCCCCCGAGAGGATGAGAGCCGCAGCTTCGCGGGGACGAGATGGCGCCTGCAGTTTATGACGTTGGGTGATGGCGAGGATGGTGACAAGCGAGAGAGCGCCCAAAAACGTGCGTAGTAGCACGATATCGGAGCTCGGCAGCGCGATGGCAGCGGCGATGATGCCGTTGGAGCCAAACAATAGCAATGCTGCTAAGTACGTAAACAGTCCGTTGTTCATGCGCTGACATCCCCTCTATATCCGAGCATGTTCACTATGGGTGAACTGACTTTAGAAGAAAAGCGAATATAATGCATGGATAGTATGAGAAAAACTCATGCAAAGGTGGAGGGGTGCCGTGGAAACGAATATTCAAAAGATGCAGGTGCTGCTCGAGACCGTGCGCGCCGGCAGTTTTACGCGCGCCGCCGAGCGGCTGAGCTATTCGCAGTCGGGCGTGAGCCGTATGGTGGCCGATCTCGAGGCTGACTGGGGCTTTAAATTGCTCGATAGAAGCCGCGAGGGCGTAGTGCTTTCTGCCGATGGACGGCAAGTTATGCCGGCGGTCGAGGCGTTATGCGAGGAATTCGTTCGTTTGCAGCGACGGGTGGATGAGATGCGTGGACTCATGCGCGGCAAAATCTGCATCGGTACGTTTTCGAGTGTGGCGACCCACATACTGCCGCCGGTGATTGCGCGCTTTCGTGCCGATCACCCGGACGTCGATTATGAGTTGCTAATGGGTGATTACTCCGAGATTGAGCAATGGGTGGCAGAAGGCCGCTGCGACCTGGGCTTTATTCCGCGCGAGCCACGCGGCGCCGGCGTGGCGTCGCGGCCGTTGGTGCAAGATGAGTTGATGGCCGTGGTGCCAGCAGACTCCTCGCTTGCCACGGCGGAGGTCGTCTCTCTTGCCGATTTGGCAAACGAGCAATTTATTCTGCTGGAACGCGGCACCGATGACGAGATTACGCCGCTGTTTCGTCGGGCGGGGCTGGCAGTGCGCTCAAAACTGTCGACTTGGGATGACTATGCAATTATGGCTATGGTCGAGGACGGCTTGGGTGTGAGCATTCTTCCCGCGCTCATCTTGCGCCGCTGCCAGTTCGATGTTGCCGTGCGCCCGCTCGAGGGACGTCCTCATCGGCAGATTAATGCGATATATCGCACGGCTGACGTTTCGCTTGCCGCCGCTCGATTCCTTGAATACCTCTAAACGTGTGCACGTCATTGTCCGCTTTGGGCAAATCTCGGAGTTCGGTTCGTTTTCTTATGAAATTGAACTTTCGAATGAGGTGCCGCGTTATACTGCTGCCTAAATTGAACCCTGGTTCAATTCGTGTTCTATAAATTGAACTTTGCCAGCAAGGAGATTCCTGTGGCCCAAGAGACGTTTAGCGATCGCCTGCGACAGACTATGTCCGATCGCGACGTTCGCCAGTCGGACGTAATCCGCGCATCGGAGATGCTCGGTAAAAAACTCGGCAAGAGTCAGATGAGCCAATATGTGAGCGGCAAGACGATTCCGCGGCGCGATGTGGCTGAGCTGCTCGCCCGTATTTTGGAGGTCGATGTTACCTGGCTGCTTGCCGGCGACGCCGATCAAGGCGAGGCATCATCACCCCGCAACGATTCCAAGCCCGAACCCCATCCCTCAGCTCAAATTGCAAGGAGCACCACCATGCGCACTTTTTCTAAATCCACCAAGCTCGATAACGTCCTGTATGACGTTCGCGGCCCCGTCGTCGACGAGGCCGCCCGTATGGAGGACGAGGGCGAGCGCATCCTCAAGCTCAATATCGGTAACCCGGCGCCCTTCGGTTTCCGCACGCCCGATGAGGTCATCAAGGACATGCGCCAGCAGCTGCCCGACTGCGAAGGCTATTCCAACTCGCGCGGCCTGTTCTCCGCGCGCAAGGCGATCATGCAGTATTCGCAGATCAAGGGCCTGCCCAACGTTCAGATGGAGCATATCTACACGGGCAACGGCGTGTCCGAGCTCATTCAGCTTTCGATGAACGCGCTGCTCGACAATGGCGACGAGATTCTGATCCCCAGCCCCGACTATCCGCTCTGGACGGCGTGCGCAACCCTTGCCGGCGGTCATCCTGTGCACTATCTGTGCGATGAGCAGGCGGATTGGTATCCCGACCTGGAGGATATGGAGTCCAAGATTACGAGCGCGACCAAAGCCCTCGTCATCATCAACCCTAACAACCCCACGGGTTCCGTCTATCCGCGCGAGGTGCTCGAGGGCATCGTCGAGGTTGCACGCAGGCATCAGCTGATGATCTTTGCCGATGAGATCTACGACCGCCTGTGCATGGACGGCTACGAGCACGTCTCGATTGCCTCGCTCGCCCCCGACCTGCCCTGCGTTACCTTTAGTGGCCTTTCCAAGTCGCACATGATTGCGGGCTATCGTATTGGCTGGATGGTGCTTTCGGGCAACCAGCGCTGCATGAGCGACTTCATCATGGGTATCAACATGCTCTCCAACATGCGCCTGTGCTCCAACGTGCCGGCTCAGTCGATCGTTCAGACGGCACTCGGTGGTCATCAGTCCGTTAACGACTACATCCGTCCCGGCGGCCGTGTCTACGAGCAGCGCAACTTTGTGTATGAGGCGCTCAACAAGATTGACGGCATCTCGGTGGTTAAGCCGCGCGCGGCGTTCTACATCTTCCCCAAGATGGATGTGAAGAAGTTCAACATCACCGATGACGAGCAGTTCGCCCTCGACCTGCTGCACGAGAAGAAAATCCTGATCACGCGCGGCGGCGGCTTTAACTGGGCCGAGCCCGACCACTTCCGCATCGTGTACCTGCCGCGCATGGAAGTGCTCAAAGAGTCGCTCGAAGACCTCGCCGACTTCTTCGATCATTACCGCCAGGCGTAACGGCAAAGGTAGCCTGTAATGAAACGGTCGGCCCGCAACGGATGCGGGCCGACCGTTTTCTGTCTAAGCCCGTGCTGTTAGCACTTGTCTCGTTGAGCGGGCGAGGTTCGCGTGTGAGCGGTAAGTTCTATTCCAAAATGGAATACAGTGGGCTTAAGCTGGAATTGATGTCCGGGTACCTGCTTTTCTAGAATGTTTTCAACAAGATGAAAGGCGGTTCCAACCAATGATTATCGATGCAAATTCCTACTGGTTCGACGAGCACATCTTTCATGACGAGACGCTCTGCGAACAGTTTTTGGCCGAGGTACCCCGCGCCTATGACACCGAAGGCTATCTGACCATGAATTCCGCCGGCAAACGACAGATCGTGATCGAGATGCCCGCCGGTTCTCCGGGTCTTAACTACATTGAGGGCGACTACACCCTCGAGAAGCGCTTGGCCGATATGGATGAGGCGGGGGTCGACAAGGCGATCCTCAAGCTCCCCGGCTGCCACGAGTGGATGTCGCTCGAGATGTGCCGGCGTTTCAACGACGGTATGGCTGCTGACGCGAAGGCGTCAAATGGCCGTCTGATTCCGCTTGTCGCCGTGCCGCCCTTTGGCACCAAAGCGAATTTGGAGGAGCTCGACCGCAGGCTCGACGATGGTTTTGCGGGCGTGCAGCTCTGCGCTCACTACGGCAAGCGCTATCTCGACGACCAGGTCTTCTCGAGCTTTTTCGAGCACCTGAACGAACGCCATGTCACCGTTTACGTGCACCATGTTCCCGTGCCGGTCGAGAACGAGTCGCTTCTCGCGTACGACAACCTTCGCCGCTCTTATGGCCGCTGCGTCGACCAAACTACGGCGATCGGCCGAGAGATCTTTGGTGATTTCTTTGAGCGCTATCCCAATATCAAGATGGTCCACTCCATGCTCGGCGGCGCATACTTTGCGTTCAAGGAGATGCTGCTGCCTCATGGTCCCAAGCGCCCTGATGCTTCTGGCCGTTTTCAGGTCGATACCGAGACCGTTTCCAGGCACCTCGAGAACAACATCTATTTCGACATGTCCCATGCCCAGCCTTGGGGCAAGACACTCCTCGCCTGCGCGGTTGACGTGCTGGGTGCAGACCATATTGTTTTTGGCACGAGCTATCCCGTCAAACGCGAGTGGCTCACCGAGGGTGTCGCCTGCGTTCGCGCTGCAAATCTGAGCGATACAGACAGCGACCTTGTGCTTGGCGGTACGGCGCAGCAACTGTACGGTGTCGAGTGAGCGGCAATCAGAGGGGAGTATCTGCCATGGGCGAAGGAGAGATGAGGGCTGGGGCCGCTCGTGTGGCCATCGATCTTGGGAACGTGTTGCCGTTCGACGGTTTCGACGAACTCCGTCATGAGGTCTTCGCCCGTGCCCTTATCATCGAGGGGACGGGGCGACGCGCCTGCGTCCTTTCGCTTGAGGTCACCTCGATCGCTCCGGCTCTACTCGCCGATCTGCGTGAGGTTGTTGAGGATGCCGCCAATTGCAGCGGTGCTTATTCTTGGGTGGTTCCTACCCACACGTTTTCCATGCCTCACGTCCGCACTTCCGGGCATCTTGCCGACGATGCTACCCGCAATTGCAACGAGCGCTATCGCGCAGCGCTCGTCGCTGCCGCCCGCACGGCTGTCGAGCGCGCTGTTGCGGGCATTCACTCTGCCACGCTCGCCACTGTGGAGGGCGAATGCCCCGTGAACGTTAATCGCGACATTGAGACGCCTGCCGGCTGGTGGTTGGGCTCGAATCCCAGGGGGTTTGCCGACCACACGATGCCCGTACTCGCCATAAGGGATGCCGGGGGCGAGTATGTTGCCGTGCTCGCGACGGCGGACGTTCAGTCCTCCGTGCTCGACGGGTCGCGCGACTCCGAGGGGAGGCGCATGGCGAGCGGAGACCTCTTTGGTTTTGCCGCCATGTCACTCGAGCGCGAGCTGGGCGGCGTTGCCCTGTTGCTGCCAGGCGCCGCGGGCGACCAAGGTCCGGCGGAGCGCGCCATGAACGTCATGTTCGATGCGGCCGGCGTTAAGCAGACGGTCGATGCCCATGAGGACGGATACCGCATGCTGCACCAGCAGGGGCAGGCCTTGGGCAATGCTTTGATCGAAGCCGCTCGCATGGCGCGTGAGGATGACGCTACCGGCATTGATGCCCGCACGGTCGACGTTCTCCTGCCCGCTCAGACACGCGCCGATTTTCACTCTTTGGCTCCGCACCGAACGTATGAGTTTCATGCCGCTGGCGAGCAGCGCACGAGGGTCTATCTGCTCCGGCTGGGAAACGTCGAGCTTGTCGGCGTACAACCCGAGGTCTCGAGTGCATTCGGCGCCACTGTGCGCGCCGCCCGGTCCGGCTCTGTGTTCTTTGCCACGCTCGTCAACGGCGGACAGAAGTACCTACCGGCTCCCGACGCGTACGAAAAAATCACCTATGAGGCTATGAACTCCGGTTTTGCCGCCGGATCCCATGAGCGCCTCGTCGAAATCATCATTGCCGCCTTGAATGCGGCGTGACACAGAAGGAGAACGTGCATGAACATTGGACACGCGCGCCGCAAAATTACCCCACAGGGCGACATCTACCTGATTGGCTACCGCAATCTTCCCAACCGTCTTGAACCTGCGACGGGCGTCCATGATGACGTCTTCGCCAACGCCATCCTCTTCCAGCAAGGCGAACGTGAAGTGTTTCTTTTTAATGCCGATGTCCTCGAGTTCGAGGAAAGCATGGCCGAGGAAGTCAAGACAATGCTCGCCGAGCGCTATGGAATCGACCGTGACTGCGTTTTGCTCTCGGCGACGCACGACCATACTTCAATCGTCGCTTACCACCGCAGCTGGTGGACGGGAAAATTCGACGAGAACTACTACCGCTGGTTCCTCGATACCATTTGCCAATGCTTTGAGGAGTGCCGCGCCAACGCACAGCCCGCGATTTGTCGCTTGGGCAAGCAGGTCATCACCGGTTTCTACGACAACCGCATCATCCCAGGTGAACTCGCCGACAATGAGGTCATTGTCGTATCGTTCTTCGATACCGAAGGCAAGCCATTTGCGGGCTTTGTGAACTGGGCGGTGCATTCCGCTTGCGTCGGACCCGACTGCACGGAGCTCACGAGCGAACTCGCCGGTCTTACCGGCAAAAAGCTCGCTCAGAGTCTTGGTTACTATCCGGCCATGGTCGTCGGTGCTGCTGGCGACTGTAGCGACCGCAATTTTCGCCAGGGACGCGGCATTCCCGAGGTCGAGCGCGTTTCGACCGGTCTTGCCGAGGCGATTTCCCAGATCAAGCTCGATCGCGAGGTCGTTCTCGACCGCATCGAGCCTCAGACGTTCTATCACACCGTTGCCCATGACGACTTTTCGCTCACGCTTAAGTGTGCCGTCATCAGTTTGGGCGGCCTGCATCTCTTTGTGTTCCCGAGTGAGCTCGGCAGCGACTTGGGTATTCGCATGAAGCGCGAATGCCCGGTCGAGGGAATAGTTTGTGGTTACACCAACGGCTATTTCGAGTATTTCCTTCCGGCACGCGAGTACGGCCTCTCCTTTGAGACCGAGCGTACTCAGATTCCCCAGGGCGAACCGGAACGTCTGTGTGACAAGTTCTGCCAGACGACGAGACTTCTCGGCGCAGCAGATTCGCGTTTGTAGACCTGATTGCGTGACATGGGCCAATGAGGCTCGCCGCCATGTGATCGGCATCTTCCATCTTCTCTGCCGTTTCGCATCCCGGGCGTACGTGCGTCCGCGGATTTCAAAGGGGGAAGCGGGTTCCTTGCCCTCCCACGTCGACTACGGAGGCATGAAATCGATGCTATACCCCGCTCAGAAAAAGGAGAATTCCATGAAATACCAGAAGCTTTGCGATGAAATCATCACAAAGGTCGGTGGTCGAGACAATGTGTTAGACGTGAGCCACTGCATTACGCGTCTCCGCTTCCACCTCAAGGATGAATCGCTCGCCCAGACCAATGAGCTTAAGGCGACGAAGGGCGTCGTTGACGTCATCCAGGCCGGCGGACAGTATCAGGTCGTGATTGGTGCCACTGTCGAGGCCGTCTACAACGACCTTGTTCAGATTGGCGGGTTCGACTCCAAACCCGCACTCGATATCGATGAAGGCGACGACGTCAAAAAGGGCGATCCATTCTCGCGTCTGCTGGCCATCATCTCCGAGATTCTGCAACCGGTTCTTGGCGTGCTTATGGCCGGTGGCTTTATCAAGTCGATGCTCGCGCTCTGCACGGTTGCCGGTTGGCTTGCCAAGGACAGCAATACGTATGTGACGCTCTCGGCAATCGGAGATTCGGTCTTCTATTACTTTCCGCTAATCATTGGCTGGACGTCGGCCAAGAAGTTCGGACTTAAGCCCGTTATGGGAATGGCGCTCGGCGGTATCCTCGTCTACCCGACGCTCGTTGCCCTTATGGGCGGAGATCCGCTCTACACGCTCGGCGCCGGCACGGTCTTCGAGTCCAATGTCTACGGTGATATTTTTGGCATCCCGCTGATCATGCAGAATTACTCATCGACGATTCTGCCTGCGATCTTTATCGTCTGGATTGCCTCCAAGGTGCACAAGGCCCTTTCTAACGCGCTGCCCGCGCTTGTGAGCTCGTTCTTCTCCAACATCCTAACGCTCCTCATTTGCGGCATCCTTGGCCTGCTTGTGGTCGGTCCGGTCATGACGGTCCTCTCCAACATCGTTGCCCAGATCATTCTGATGCTCATCAACTTCCAACCCGCCATCGCCGGCTTTGTCATCGGCACGTTCTGGAGCCTGCTCGTCATGTTCGGCCTGCACTGGGGTATCATCCCGCTGTGGTTCCTCGATGTCGCAACCTACGGCTATGACCTCATTAACCCGCTCGTGTATGCAGGCGGTTGTGCCATCGCCGGCGCTGTGCTTGGCATGATCATCCGAACCAAGGACTCCGAGGAAAATGCTGCCGTCAACATTCCCGCCCTTGTCTCTTCGATTTTCGGTGTCAACGAGCCTGCGCTTTACGCCATCTTGCTGCCGCGTAAGCGCCTTATGTGGGCAACCTTTATTTCCGCTGGTGTAGGCGGCGCCATTGCCGGCCTCATGGGTGCCAAGCTCTATGCCTTCGGTGCCTCCGGCCCGCTCGGTTTCCCGAGCTTTATTAACCCTGCCGGCATCGACACGGGCTTTATCGGCCTTGTCATCTCCGGTGTGGTCGCTTTCGTTCTGGCTCTTGTCGCCGCTATGGTGATCGGTACCAAGAAGGACGAGGGCGGTAAGGCACTCAACATCTCGGTGGACTAGTCTTTCTGCGCACTTTGATTAAATATGCCTCGGACGGCGACGTGCCGCCCGAGGCATATTTGTGTTTTGTGCCGCTGTCATCGTGTTTGCGGACACAGGTCTGCGGTTGTGGAGCAGCGGGGATTATGACGGGCGTGCCACGGTGGAAGACGTACGGTCGCCCTGCAGGAGCTGACGGTAGGGGAGGAAGCCGATGAACGAGACGACCGCCTGCGAGTGCGCGGCGTTCCGCTTGAGGTAGAGCCTGACCTCGGAGGTCGTCGCGGGCTCAAGCGGCACCAGGGCTACCTTTCCGCTGGCAAGCGATTCCGCCGGCTTGCGCATGAGGAATGAGACGCCGGCGCCGCGTGCGACAAGAGAGATGATGTTCTCGGCTCGTTTGCCGGTGAACGTAACGCGTGGGCCAAATCCAGCTTCGCGACAAAGGGAAAGGACGAGCTCGCTTACGAACGAGCCTTGGGGAAGCATGAGGAAATTCTCGTCGATAAGGTCGTCTATCTCGACGGTGTCACGTTCGGCGAGCGGATGGTCGAGCGGAAGGACGGCCACGAGCCGGTCAGTCGTAAAGGGAATCTTTTTGAACTCCGGCTCGATGGCGCCACTGTCACGGATGAAGGCCAGGTCAATGTCCTCGTGCAGGAGCATACGCTTGAGTGTGTCGCCCTCGCCCTCGATGAGCTCAACAGAATATGAGGGGTTCGCCTGCTGAAAATCGATGACGGCGTCCGTGATCCCATAAGGGGCCATAATGGGGATAGAACCTACGGTGAGGTGCTCGAGCGGCTCACCTGCGCCTATTTGAATGGCGGCAAGATAGCGGTGCTGAAGCGTCGCAATTTTTTGCGCATAGGGGAGGAGCGCTTCACCTTGCGCGGTGAGTGTTACGTGGCGCTGGCTTCGATCGATGAGCTTGCAGCCGAGTTCGTGCTCCATTGCCATGATGTGCTTGGAGAGGGTTGATTGCGACATGAAAAGCAGTTCCGCCGCATCAAGAAACGTGCGTGACTGCGCTAAGATGGCGAATTCGCCAAAGCGGCTGATATCCATAGGGAGGCCTCCGGTACCCTCATTTTGGCAGGTGGCCTAAACCACGACGCCATTGCAGTGGTCGATTTCGTGCTGGATGATCTCGGCGGTGTAGCCCGAGAAGTTTTTGATGCGGTGAACGAAGTTCTCGTCCAAATACTCAACCTTAATGCGGCGATAGCGGGTACAGGGACGCTCGCCGGTCAGCGAGAGGCATCCTTCGCTCGTCTGATAGGCATTGACCTGCTCAAGAATTTGAGGGTTGTACATCAGGAGTGTCCTGTTGCCGTCCTTTACGCAGATGATGCGTTTGCGCACGCCGATCATGTTGGCGGCGAGGCCCACGCACTCGCGCTCATGCTCGTGGAGTGTATCCAGGAGATCCTGCCCGGTTGCGGCATCGTCGGGTCCCGCGTCTTCGGAAGGCAGACGCAAAAAGAACTCGGATTTCATGATGGGCTTAATCATGGCGGGCTCCTCATGTCTTATGCTTTCGTGGACTTTTAATAATAGCGCGGAAGGAAAGCTGTGCGTCCGCGTTACAATCTTTCGATGTTGGACCATGTTGCCAGATTCGTCGTGTACGGCGTCTGGCGTAAGTCTAGGGCTCATTTTTCGCCCTGGACCGTTCCTCTGGGGCGATGCGACTGTCGTTCCAAGAGGAAGGAAATGCATGGGGAGCAAATCTCAGCAACAAGTTCAAGTAACGCCATCGGCCTCTGCGGCGATTCTCGTCGTAATGTATATTGCAGCCTTTGTTGCCGCGTTTAACGAGAACATCATTAACGTGGCGTTGCACGACATTATGGCGGTCTTTTCGGTGAGTGCCACCACGGCGCAGTGGCTCGTCTCGGGCTACATGATTGTGACGTCGATCTTTACGGCCATCATGGCCTTCCTGTCCGGCCGTTTCTCGACGCGCAAGCTGTTGTTTTTCGCATGCGGATGTATGGTCGCCGGCGAAGTCCTGTGTCTGATCGCTCCGTCGTTTAGCGTTTTGCTGCCAAGCCGTATTTTGCAGGCTGCGGGATCGGGCATCTTGTTTCCGCTCATGATGAACGTGGTGCTGTCTTGCGCCCCGCGCGAGAAGCTCGGTTTGTATCTGAGCCTGGGCGGCGCCTGCATTACGCTAGGACCGGCGTTTGGACCCGTGATTAGCGGTCTTATGTGCACGTTGTTTGGCTGGAGGGCGGTGTTCGTAGTGCCGCTGGTGGCCGGCATTGTGGTCGCTGCGGCGGGCGTAAAGCTTGTTCAGAATGTCGGAGAGCGCTCGAACACCACGCTTGATATTCTGTCGGTTGTTTTGCTCGCCGCCGGCATTACGGCATTTGTGTATTCCGTAGGCGAGTTCTCGACCAATCTGATTGCCGGCATCGTGACGCTTATCGCCGCCATTGTGCTGCTCGGCCTGTTTGCGGCCCGTCAGCTCAAACTCGAGCATCCGGTGCTTAACGTGCGTCCCATGGCGAGCGTTCGTTTTTGGCCTGCGTGCCTGCTTGTGGTGGTGTCGATGATGACGACGTTCTCGATGAGCGTTTTGTTGCCGCTCTATTTTGAGGGCGCATACGGCATGACCGCACTTGTTGCGGGCTTGCTCATTTTGCCGGCGATTGCCTGTAACGCCGTGACCTCGATTGTGGGCGGACGCGTGATGGACGCCCGTGGCGCATGGCCGCTGCTGCCGGTCGGCTTTGCCCTGATTGCCGTGGGGCAGACTGCCATCTCGATGACGGCGGCGAGTATGAACATCGGCGTCGTTGTGGCGCTGACCGTTGTGGTGTATGCCGGAGTCGGTTTGGTGCTGAGCCCCTCGCAAACGGCCGGATTGGAGACGCTGCCTGCCGCTGAACATCCTCACGGAACGGCATTGCTTAACACGTGGAACATGATTGCCGCATCGTTTGGCCCGTCGCTGTTTATCGGTCTGCTCTCAAGTTCTGCTGCGACCGCCGGCGCCGCTGGCGCTGCGACAGACGTTGCCCAGGCGATTGGATTTGCAGCTGCCGTGCGTGTAGCGGCTGTAATTGCCGTGGTCGGGTTCGTGGCGTCGCTGGTGTACGCTCGTCGCGAGTCACACATGTCGCATTAATGTGTGCACATAGATTCTGCAGCTAGATTGGATGGCGACACCATAAACTAATGGACGTTTTGCCGAGAGGCATGAATGTTTAAAGCGCAAAGAGTGCGCGACGGGCCCCGCGAATGGGGCGATGATGCCCGAGAGGGCCAAGAAGGAGTCTCATGTCCGAGAACGAAGAGATCATGAACGAGACCGAGAACGAGACCATGGCTGCCGAGGTCGAGGCAGTCGAGACCGTGGAGACCGAAGCTGCCGAGGTTGAGGCTGCTGACGAGGTTTCCGCCGAGGAGGAGGCCGAGGTTGTCGAGGCCGCCGTTGATTACGATGACGAAGAGCTGATGGACAAGATGCAGAAGGCCGCCCGCCTGCTGCGTAGCCGTCGCTTTGCTATTTCCAAGGAGGAGGAGGCCAAGGCCGAGCGCATGGCGAACATCGAGCGCGCCATCAAGCTTCTTGACCTCAAGCCCAAGATGGAGCAGAAGGAAATGTCCGACTTGCTGGGCATGCGCCTTCGTGAGCTCGATGGCCTGATGGCTGAGGCCGAGGCTGCCGATCTGGTCGGCCGCATCGACGACGCCGAGGGCGATATGCGCAAGATTGTTGTCTTCGCCGCCGAGGATGCCGCTGAGGGCCTGGTCGAGCTTGCCAACAAGAAGGAGAAGCTCCTGCCCGAGCTTTCTTACGAGGAGGCCACCGAGCTGATGGCCGCTCTCGATAAGGTTATCGCTCCGCTCGTCGCCATGGGCCTGGACGAGGATCGCGGTCCTCGCGGCGGCCGTGACGACCGTGGTGGCCGTGGCGGCGACCGTGGCGGTCGCGGCGGCTTTGGGGCGCCACTTCCGGCACTTCGGCCGCGGCTTCGGAATGGATCCGGAGGGAATCGGACAGGCGTTGGCGGAGGCTGTCTTCGGCTGCCGAGGCAAGCATTCCCCGGGGTACGGACGAGCCGAACACCAACTGGGCGAAGAGGAGGAGTGCCGCCGCCGAAAACAGATATTTTACCCTGATTCTATCCAAAATCCCAATAATTTTTCGTACCTTTGCCGACATGTCGGCAAAAACGCCTGGATCGGGGCCTCGATGCACTCCCGCCGGGTTTTTTAGGCGCGACAAAGATAGGTAAAAAATTACAGAAAGCTCACATTTGACTCCATTAAATATGCGCACACGACTGTTCCTGTTATTCGCGTTTGCGGCCGTTACCGTTCTAATGAACGGTGCCACGGCCGGGAATATTGCGCACGGGGTCGAAGTTGTGGTCATCGATGCCGGACACGGCGGGAAATTCCCCGGGGCGCACTACGGCAATGTCTACGAGAAAGACCTCACGCTGAAGGTGGCGCTCAAACTCGGGAAGCTCATCGAGGAGGGGATGCCGGGCGTGAAGGTGGTCTATACCCGCAAGACGGACAAGGCGCTGGGCACCGATCTGGCAACCGACCTCCAGGCGCGTGCCGACATCGCCAACAAGGCCGGCGGCGACCTCTTCGTTTCGATCCACGTCAATGCTGCGAAATCCTCGGCGGCACGGGGTGTCGAGACGCTCATCATGGGCGAAAGCCCCAAGGAGCAGCGTTACAATGAGAACGCCCTGTTCGAGAACAACCGCGAAGACCTGATCGACATGTCGGACGAGCGGACGGCGGCCATCGTGCGGGCCTATATCCAGAACCTGCAATTCACCTACGGCGAGTACAGCATGGCGCTGGCGCGCTGTATTCAGAATAATTACCTGAAGGCTGGGCGCCATTCGCGGGGCATCAAGCCCCAGCTGCTGCGCGTGCTCTATGCCACCGACATGCCGGGCGTGCTGACCGAGATCGGTTTCATGTCCAACGCCCAGGAGATGGCCTATATGAAATCGGAAAAGGGGCAGGACGAGATCGCCCGCTCGATTTACGAAGGCGTGAGGGATTATTCGGCCTATGTGCTCGAAACGCGCCGCGCCGAAGAGGAGGCCGCAGCAGCCCCGAAGCCCGGTAAAGAGCCCGAAACGCAGGTCGTCATCGGGAAGGAGCCCGTGCGCCCTGCGGAGCAGGACAAGGCATCCGATGCGCCTGCCGCGAAGACCGTCACCCCGGAAAAAGGGGAGCCGGAGAAGGCTGCGGGCAAGTCCGGGGCGCAGAAACCGGAACCGCGGAAACCGGCCAAGGCCGGGGATGCCCCCAAACAAGCCGCCCGGCCGCTGCGTTATACCGTGCAGGTGCTGGCCAGCGCGCAGACCGTGCCGACCTCGTCCGCACGTTTCAAAGCCTACCGCAACAAGGTGAAACAGTATACCGCCGAGGGGCGGTTCCGCTATAAATATTGCGTCGGCGAGTACGATACCCGTGCCGCCGCCCAGAAACGGCTGGCCGAAGTGCGCAAGGTTTTCCCCGACGCCTTCGTCGTGTGCTGCCGGGGTACGCAAATTGTGAAATAAAAACAAGCGAAATATGAAAAGGGAAGTTAAGATCGGAATATTCGCCGTGGCGATGATCGGCGTTGCCTGGGCCGGAATTCGGTTTCTGAAAGGTTTCGACATTTTCAGCCGGAACGTCGAGTATTATGCCGCCTACGACCAGATCAACGGCGTGCAGAACGCGTCGCCGATCATGATGAAGGGCGTGAAGATCGGCTCCGTGACACGGCTTTCGTTCGACCCCGCGCGCAGCGACAAGGTCGTGTTGCAGTTCACCATCAAGCGCCAGTACCGCATCCCGACCGATTCCGAGGCCAAGATCTTCAGCAACGGGCTGATGGGTGCCAAGGCGATCGAAATCACCTACGGCACGGCCGACACCTACCTCCAGAAGGGCGATACGCTGCGTTCGAGCCGCGACCGCGATCTGATGGACATGGCCGGCTCCGAGCTGGATTTCTTCAAGCAGAAGGTTTCGCAGCTCACCACCGACCTTTCGCGCACGCTCGAAAACCTGAACGGCCTGATGGAAACCAATGCGGACAACATCGCCGGGACGCTCGGCAACCTGAACTCCGTGACGGGCGACATGGCCGAGATACTCTCTGCGGAGAAAAACAGCCTGAAGAGCGCGCTGGACAACCTTTCGAAATTCTCCGACATGCTCGGCGAGAATGCTGGGCGCGTGGACAGCATCATCGGCGACGTGGATCGTTTCACCTCGCAGCTCACCGAGGAACAGTTTGCCCGCAAGCTTTCGCAGGCCGTGGAGCACCTCGACGGTCTCGTGGCGCGTATCGCGCAGGGCGAAGGCACGGTCGGCAAGCTCATCAGCGCCCCCGAACTGTACGATTCGCTCGAAAAGGCCAGCGACAACCTCGCGGCGCTGCTGGCCGATGTCAAACAATACCCCGGCCGTTACGTCCACCTCTCGCTCTTCGGGCGCAACCCCGAAAAGATGAAGGAGCGTGCCGACAGGAAGGCCGCCAAGGTTGCTGCCAAGGCTGAGCGCGATTCGCTCAGGCGGCTGCAGTAGCCCATCAACCCGACATAAAGATGATTTATCCTGCAAACTTCGAGCAGAAGATCGGCTTCGACCGGCTTCGGGAACAGGTTGCAGCACTTTGTACCATGCGTGCCGCCCGCGGGAAGCTCGCCGAAGAGACTTTCTCGGCCTCGGCGCGCGAGATCGGACGGAGGCTGGAACTTGCCGACCAGATGCGCCTGCTGCTCGACATGGAGCACGATTTTCCCGGCGGGGAATATCCCGACGTCGACCACGTCGTTGCCAAACTGCGTGTCGAGGGGACGTTCCTCGACGTGGGGGAGGTGGTGACGCTGCACCGGGCGCTGAGCCTCGTCGGCAGCGTCGTTGCGTTCATCCTCGCCCGCGAAGGGCAATATCCGGCGTTGTATGCCCGCAGCCGCGGCGTCGAGGCATTCCCCGGGATCGTGCAGCGGATCGACGCCATCGTCGATCGTTTCGGCAATATCCGGGACAATGCTTCGCCGGCCCTGCTGGAGATCCGGCGTGCCATCCGCGAACGCGAAGGGCAGGCCGCCAAGCGGTTGCAGGCGGTGCTCGCCGCCGCCAAAGGGGCTGGTATCGTCGATGCCGACGCCCAGATCTCGATCCGCGAAGGGAAGGCCGTGATCCCGGTCGCCGCGGCCAACAAACGCAAGTTGCAGGGCTTCATCCACGACGAATCGGCTACGGGCCGTACGTTCTACGTCGAACCGGTCGAGGTCGTGGAGATCAACAACGAACTGCGCGAACTGGAATATGCCGAGCGGCGCGAGATCGTCCGCATCCTCTCGGAGTTCACTGATTCGGTGCGTCCCGATGCCGGGCTGATCGCCGCGTCGGGCGACTACCTGGCCGAGATCGACATGCTGCGTGCCAAGGGACGCTGGGCATCGCAGAACGGCTGCGTGAAACCGATCATCTCGGACGATGACCGGCTGGTGCTGAAGAATGCCCGCCACCCGCTCCTGCAGCAAACCCTGCGGGCGCAGGGGCGCGAGGTCGTGCCGCTCGACATGCAGCTCGACCGCCGCAAGCATATCCTTGTCATTTCGGGACCCAATGCGGGCGGCAAGTCGGTCTGCCTCAAGACCACCGGTCTCGTGCAGTACATGTTCCAGTGCGGGTTCCCCGTCCCGGCGTCGGAGGTGTCGGAACTGCCCGTGTTCCGTTCGATCTTCATCGACATCGGCGACGAGCAGTCGATCGACGACGACCTGTCGACCT
>URGG01000009.1 GCA_900547345.1 uncultured Collinsella sp.
TCCGCCACAACGGAGCCGGGCCTTGGTCGCCAGAACGGCGGAACAACAACTACTCCACGGTCACGCTCTTAGCGAGGTTGCGAGGCTGGTCAACGTCGCAACCGCGCAGGATGGCCACCTCGCGGGCGAGCAGCTGCAGCGGAACGCTCGCCGTGATGGGGCTGAACACGTCACGGACGGACGGCACGCGAATGATACAGTCGGCAATCTTGTTGATTTCCTCGTCGCCCTCGGTAGCAACGACGATGACCTTGGCGCCGCGAGCCTTGCACTCCATGAGGTTCGACACCGTCTTATCGTACGTTGCGCTCTTGGTTGCCACCGCGATGACAGGGAAACCCGGATCGATCAGCGCGATGGGGCCGTGCTTCATCTCGCCGGCGGCATATGCCTCGGCATGCAGGTAGCTGACCTCCTTGAGCTTAAGCGCGCCCTCATAAGAAATGGCGGCGCCCATGCCGCGACCCACGAACAGCGCGGACTGCGCGTCCTTGCACACAAGCGCGGCCTCGTGCACGGCCTCGGTCTGCGTATCCAGGATCCACTGAATCTGCTCGGCCGTATCGGAAAGCTCGCGGAACAGCATGCGCGTCTGCTTGGTGGTCAGGCGGTACTTGACCTGCGCCAGCAGCAGGGCCAAAAGCGTGAGGCTCACGACCTGACCGATGAAGCTCTTGGTCGAGGCGACTGCGATCTCCTTGTTGGCCTTGGTATAGATGACGCCGTCGCTCTCGCGCGCCACGGGGCTGCCCACCACGTTGGTGATGCCAAAGACCTTGGCGCCCTTGATACGCGCGTCACGAATGGCGGCGAGGGTATCGGCCGTCTCGCCCGATTGGGACACGGCCACGACGAGCGTCGTCGGCGTGATGATGGGGTTGCGGTAGCGGAACTCGCTAGCCGCCTCAACCTCGGTAGGAATACGAGCCCAGCCCTCAATAAGGTTCTTGGCGATGAGTCCGGCGTGGTAGCTGGTGCCGCAGGCAATCACATATACGCGGTCGATATCGTTGAGTTCCTCGAGCGAAAGGCCCAGCTCGTCGATATCGAGCTCACCGGCAGGGGTCATGCGGCCCACCAGCGTGTCGCGCACCACGCGCGGCTGCTCGTGAATCTCCTTGAGCATAAAGTCGGGATAACCGCCCTTTTCGGCCATGTCCAGGTCCCAGTCGATATGGGTGATTTTGGGCTCGATAACGTTGCCGGCCTCGTCGGTATACTCGACGCCTGCGGGCGTGAGCTTGGCAAACTGACCATCTTCGAGCACCACGACATCGCGGGTGGCATCGATAAGCGCGATCACATCGGAGGCAACGTAGGAGCCGATCTCGCCCACGCCGACCACAATCGGGGAGTCCTTGCGGGCAACGGCGATCACGCCAGGTTCGTCGGCGCACACGGCGGCCAGGCCATAGGCGCCCACCACGTGGGTGCAGGCCTCGCGCACGGAAGCCATCAGGTCGCGCGTCTCGGCATAGGCCTCTTCGATCAAGTGCGCGAAAACTTCGGTATCGGTCTCGCTCTTAAAGTGATGGCCGCGGCCCTCCAGCTCTTCGCGCAGCTCGGCGAAGTTCTCGATGATGCCGTTGTGGACGATGGCGATGCGACCATCGCAGCTGGTGTGGGGATGGGCGTTGACAACGGAAGGCTTGCCGTGAGTGGCCCAGCGGGTATGGCCGATACCGCAGGTAGCGTCGCTGTCGATATTGGAAAGCTCGCTCTCCAGGCCCGCAACCTTACCCACACGGCGGATGACGTCGAGGTGAGCCGCGGCGCCCTCGCCCACCTCGAGCGCGACGCCCGAGGAGTCATAACCGCGATATTCCATACGCTTAAGGCCCGTGACCAGAATGTTCTTTGCAATATCAGAGCCGGTGTAGCCGACGATTCCGCACATAAGATAAATCCCTTCGTTCGCGTGACTGCAAGACGTCCACGCACAAGTGGCGCTGAGACGCATAACGTTCGAGTATTGTACTCACGCAGGCGCAAGCTGATATACCAGATGTGGTATCTCAACTTAGATACCACCCGATGCACACACGTCCAGCCGGTCCAAACCACCACAAAGGTGCCTGTCCCCTTCGTGGTGGTCGCGTTGGCAGCAGCGTTTCCCCAGATAAAACCTGCCAAAATAAACCTATCCCTTTTTGGTAGGTTTGGGATGCTACAATCTGGCTTGTACTTGAAACGCATCAAAGGGGCCGCTATGGCAAAGGTAAAAATCAGCGACGTCGCGCGCGAGGCCGGGGTTTCGTTGGGCACGGTTTCCAACGCGCTCAACCATCCCGAAAAGTTGCGCCCCGAGACCCTCAAGCTCATCAACGAGACCATCAGTCGCCTGGGCTACCTGCCCAACCAAAGCGCTCGTCAGCTCGCGGGCGGCGCCACCAAGTCCTTTGGCCTGGTGCTCCCCCGTCTCGACCACGGCTTTTCACTCCAAATCGCCAGCGGCGCCCACAACGAGGCCCGCAAGCACGGCTACGACCTGCTCATCGCCAACGCCGATAACGACGATATTCTCGAGGACCATTACCTGCGCTACTTTATGGGCACCCAGATGTCCGGCGTCATGGTTCAGCCCATGGCATCCCCCGACTGGCACCCCGCCCTGACCAAGATGCCCGTGCCGATCGTCCATCTGGACATCCATTGCTCCGAGCCCGGCTACTACGTGGCCGCCGACAACGAGGCACAAGGCCGCATCATCGCCGAGCTCGCCATCGCCCGCGGCGCGCACCATATTGTCGTCGTCGGCCGAGCAGCATTTATGCAACTCACCCTGCGCGTCCTTGGCATTCATAAGGCGCTCGCCCTACATCCCGATATCAAGATCGAAGTCATCGACGCCGGCGAATGGAATACCGCCGCCGACGGCTACGGCATCGGCACCCAAATCGCCGCGCGCCCCGCCGACGAACGCCCCGATTTTGTCGTCGGCCTGACCGACGTGCTGGCCTCGGGCGTCATCTCGGCGCTGGTCGACAAAGGCATCGCCGTCCCCGGGCAAGTACGCGTAGCAGGTTGCGATGGCAACCCGCTCGCTTGGAGCGGATCGGTCCCGCTCACTACGGTAGCGCCCCCGGGCTACGAGATTGGCCGCAAGGGCGTTCAATTGCTCATGGAGCAAATCGAGAACAAGGCCCCAGCAAAGACCAAGCATATCCGCGTCGGCTCTACAGCGCGCACCGTCACCGCAGTCACCGCCGCCGAGGACATCAACCGCCAAGAACTGGTACGTCCGTTCCTGCTGGAACGCGCCAGCACCCAGGCAAGCAGCCAGACCGACGCCACGGCCATCAACCTCGGTGCGTATCTATAGCACGCCCGCAAGTATGCTAAGTCGCCGCTCAAGCAAAAGAGGCCCGACCATTGCCGGACCCCTTTTGTTTAAGTGCAAACGTAAGCAATTGCTCGTTTCAACGCCGCAATTGTCTAGCGCACGGCCTTGACCGCCGCCGCCAGATCGAACAACGTATCGAGCACGGCCTCGCAGCCATCCACCACGTCCTGCGGCAGCGGCACGATATCGGGGACGGCAAAGACGTGGCAGCCAGCCGTAATGCCCGAGACGCAGCCGTTGCGCGAATCCTCGACCACGGCACATTCCTCGGAAGTAAAGCCCGCGCGCTCGCAGGCGAGCAGATACATCTCGGGGTCGGGCTTGCCATGCACGACGTCCTCGCCACACGTTACCGTTTCAAACTTGTCAAAAAGACCGAATGCTTTAAGGTTGCGCTCGGCCGTAACATGGCGCGATGACGTTGCAAGGCCTACGTGATAGCCCGCAGCCAACAGCTCGTCTATGCACTCGGCAGCGCCGGCCTTAAGCTCCAGATCGGTCTTGACCATCTCGTCGCGAATCTCCTTGTGGCGGACATAGATCGCCTCGGCGGTCTCGTGGCTGCCGTAATGCTTATCGAGGATGTTCATGACATCGGGTAGCGTGCGACCGATAAACTGATGGATCAGCGCTTCATCAATCGCGAGCCCCAGCTCAGCGGCGCCTGCCTTCCAGGCCCTAATCCCCAAACGCTCGGTATCGACCAGCGTTCCATCCATGTCAAAAATAACAGCCTTGATCATATCGGTCCCCCATCGACTCTCGCTGTCGCATTGCCGCAACTCTACCGCATTTGACAACTTGTATATAACGTATATACCATATTGCACTTTCGTTACACAGATAGAAGTCTTATGGCAAGTAACGCATTAGGATTATAGTTTTCAATCGAGTACTCAACGATAAGGATCGTTTCATGATTTTAGACACCACGGCACCCGCAGAGGAGCTTCAAGACAAGCTATCGGCGCTCGAACAGCTGCTTTTGGCATACGGGCGCGTGGCTATCGGGTTTTCCGGTGGCGTCGACAGCAGCTTTTTGGCCGCCGTATGCGCCCGCATCATGCCTACCAATACCCTCCTCGTCCATCTCACCACGCCGCTCATCGGCACGCCCGAGCAGGCTTCGTTTGAGCGGTCCGTTGATGGACAAGCCAATGAAGGACCGCATTTTAAACTCCCCGTGCTCAATCTTTCGGTGGATCAGCTGCAGCTCCCCCAGGTAGCCTGCAACGATGCCAATCGCTGCTACCACTGCAAGCACGCCGGCTTTACCGCCATCGTCAACCACGCCAAGTCGCTCGGCTTTCCCACCGTCATCGATGGCAGCAATGCAAGCGATCGCGGTGACTACCGCCCCGGCATGCGTGCGGCAAAAGAGCTCGGCGTACGCTCCCCTCTCATGGAGGTCGGCTTTACCAAGGACGAAGAGCGCGAGCTGCTGCGCGCATGGGGCTATCCCGTTTGGAACCTGCCGGCGGGAGCATGTCTTGCCACCCGCGTCCCCACGGGCGAGGAGCTTACGCGCGAGAAGGTCGATTTAATCCGCGCCTGCGAGGATTACCTGCACGATCTTGATCTGGCACAGGTACGCGCGCGCTTGATCGGCGGCTGCATGCATATCGAGGCCGCACCCGCAGATGTCGCCAAGATTGCTACCCTCGGTGGCAACGCCGTTGACGCCGAGGGCAAAACCCCGCTGCCCGCCGCCATCGAGTCCGCGCTGCGCGAGCTGGGCTGCGACCATATCTCCCCCGAGGTCACCCCCTACATTCACGGTGCCATGAATCTTTAGGTTACGCCGTTTTACAAACGGCGTAACTGCTCGGCGCTGCGCAGGCCCCGGGCACGGCAATCTGACGTTCAACTTCACGGGCGCGACCAAAAGGTCAGCGCCCGCTTGTTTCACGTCACCTTACCGCACCCGGAGCCTGCTCGCTCGCATATGCTCAACCTGGACTGCGTTAACTGACCTACCAAAAAGGGACAGGTTTATTTTGGCAGGTTTTATCTGGGGAAATATCGCGAGGCAGTCGCTCCTCTAGCACCCATCTAACTTCGAGAGGCACTAGAGAGGCGACCCGGCTGCATCTACTTCTTCCGATAGCGGCGGTTGCGGCTCGTCGACGAACCCATTACTTCGATGAGTCCTTTATCCGCCATTTTTGGCAGATGGTAGCTGACGGACGATTTTTGGCATTCCGTCTCTCTAAAACAATAGATTTATCTCTCTAACTTTAAAGAGATAAACGCCTTGTTTTAGAGAGACATTTAGAGAGATGTATCGAATTCGCTGCTAGATTGCCTAATGCTATCTCTCTAACCAACCTTCTCTTTAGAGAGACATTTAGAGAGACGAGTGCGACCTCTCTAATCATGGGCTCCACTCTTTAAGGTGCACACTTCCTAACCGTGCCCTAAGTTGCGGTGAAATAGTCCCCGATTAACCTGCCAAAAAGGGACAGGTTTATTTTGGCAGGTTTTATCTTGGGAAACGCAAACAGGGCCGCGACACCTATATGGCGTCGCGGCCCTTTTCCTTGGAGAAGGATCGATTGATTGAACGGGATGACCGTTCTAGTCTTCGAGTCCGCTATTGATGAGCTCCGCAATCTCAACGGGATCGGTGCTCGCGCGCACCTTGTCACGGAAGCCGGCGTCCATCAGCATCACGGCAGCCTTGGAGAGCAGACGCAGGTGCGTAGTTCCGGCCTCGCCGGCGGGCACGTACAGCGCGAGCGCAACATCGACGGGCACCCCATCGAAGCTCGGCCATTCAACGGGCTCGGTCAGTTTAAGCACGGCAACGCCCGGCGTGTGGATCGCGTCGCTTTTGGCATGCGGAACGGCAAAACCGGCGACAAGGCCGGTCTCGGCCTCGTTCTCGCGAGCAATGAAGGCGGCCTCTACGGCAGATGCGTCATCGGCAAAGCCGAGCTCGATGGCCTGCTCGGACAAATAATGTAGGGCGTCCTCGCGCGAGGCGGCGGTATACCCGATTGTCACTTGGTTGGCAGATACAAATCCCATGGAAACCTTCCTTACAACACGGACCTGACCGCAGCTTCGATGCCGTCGGCGTCCAAACCGTACTTGTGCAGCAAATCGACCGCAGGGCCGGACTCGCCATACACATCGCGCACGCCGACGCGACGCATCGGCACCGGATGCTGCTCCGCGAGCACCGAGGCCACGGCCTCGCCAAGACCACCGATAATCGAATGCTCCTCGGCGGTGACCACGCGACCAGTCTTCTTGGCGCTGGCAACCACCAGGCGCTCATCAAGCGGCTTAATCGTGTGCATGTTGATGACCTCGGCATCGATACCATCGGCAGCGAGCGCCTCGGCAGCCTCAAGCGCCTCGGCGACCATAAGGCCACAAGCGATGATGGTCACATCGGACCCCTCGCGCACGACCACGCCGCGACCAATCTTGAACTCATAGTCCTCGTGATCGTTGATGACCGGTGTTGCCAGGCGGCCGAAGCGCATGTAAACCGGGCCCTCAAACTCATAGGCGGCGCGCACACAGGCACGAGCCTCGACGTCGTCGGCGGGAACGACCACCGTCATACCCGGAATCGTGCGCATGAGTGCGATATCCTCGCAGCACTGGTGCGTGGCGCCGTCCTCGCCCACCGAAATGCCGGCATGAGTAGCGCCAATCTTGACGTTGAGGTGCGGGTAGCCGATGGAATTGCGGACCTGCTCGTAGGCGCGACCGGCGGCAAACATCGCAAAGGTGCTCGCAAAAGCAACGCGGCCCGTGGTCGCGATGCCGGCGGCGAGCCCCATCAGGTTGCTCTCGGCAATGCCGGCGTCGTAGAAGCGCTCAGGGTGCGCAGCCTTAAACTTACCGGTCTGCGTGGCGGCGGCCAGGTCGGCATCGAGAACCACAAAGTCATCGCGCTCATTGCCCAGCTCGACAAGTGCCTCGCCATAGCTAACGCGCGTGGCGACTTTCTTGACGTCTGCCATTAGAGCTCCTCCCCTGCTGCTGCGAGCTCGGCCATGGCCTGCTCAAACTGTTCATCGTTGGGTGCCTTGCCGTGCCAGCCCACCTGGTTTTCCATAAAGGAGACGCCCTTGCCCTTCACCGTCTCGGCGATAATGGCCACGGGCGAGTCGCTCACTTTGCGGGCCTCGGCAAAGGCGGCGGCAATCTGCGCCATGTCGTTACCGTCGGCGAGCTCGATCACATGCCACTTAAAGGCGCGGAACTTGTCAGCGAGCGGCATGGCCGAGTTGACTTCATCGATCGTGCCGTCAATCTGCAAGCCGTTGTGGTCGACGACGGCAACAAGATTGTCGAGCGCATGGTTGCCGGCGAACATGGCCGCCTCCCACACCTGGCCTTCCTCGCACTCACCGTCGCCCAGCAACGTGTAGACACGGTAGCCGTCGCCCCAGTGCTTAGCGGCAAGCGCCATTCCAACTGCAGCAGAGATGCCCTGACCGAGCGATCCGGTGGACATATCGATGCCAGGGGCGTCGTTCATGTTGGGATGGCCCTGCAGTCGGCTGCCAATATGACGGAGCGTCTCGAGCTCTTCGACGGGAAAATAGCCGCGATTTGCCAACACCGAATACAGGCCCGGCGCCGCGTGACCCTTGGAGAGCACAAAGCGATCGCGATCGGCCTTGTGAGGGTCGGCAGGATCGATATTCATTTCCTCAAAGTACAGATACGTCATGATGTCGGCAGCACCGAGCGATCCACCCGGGTGTCCCGACTTGGCCGCGTGAACCGCAGTCACGACACCCTTCCTGACCTCATTGGCGACCTTCGCCAGCTCCTGGTTGGTCATACGAATTCCTCTCTTGAGAACAACCCCGGCACCGGATGACGCGATGCCGGGGCAATCCACTCGTTAAGCCTGAGCGACGACCTTCTGCCAGTCAGCCTCAAAAGAGGCGAGGCCCTGGTCGGTCAGCGGATGATGCAGGCACTTCTTGAGAGCGGCCATGGGCACGGTCGCAATATCGGCACCGAGTAGCGCGGCCTGGGTCACGTGGTTGGGCGTACGAACCGAGGCGGTGATGATCTCGACGGTGTCGTCGACGTTCTTGCCCGTCCAGTCGTAGTTCTTAATGCAGGTCACGACGTTGTCGAGCTGCGAGATACCGTCCTCGGCGATGTCGTCGAAACGACCGACAAACGGGCTGATGTAGCGAGCACCGGCGTTGGCGGCCATAAGAGCCTGCGTCGGCGAGAAGACGAGCGTCATGTTGACGCGCACGCCAGCATCGGCCAGCGCACGGCAGGCGGCAAGGCCGGCCTCGCACACGGGAAGCTTGACCACGATGTTGGGGGCGAGGGCGGCAAGGCGCTTGCCCTCCTCGATCATACCCTCGGCAGTGGTCGCGGTAGACTCGGCGGACACGGGCAGGCCCTCGCAGAGCTCGGCAATCTTGAGCATATGCGGCTCAAAGTCGGCAAGCTTGCCGCCGGTCTTGGCGTACAGGGACGGGTTGGTGGTAACACCGGCCAGGCAGCCCCAGCTCTTGGCCTCGGCAATCTCGTCCAGATTGGCGGTATCGATAAAGAACTTCATGGTGAACCCCTTCAAAGGAAGCTAAAACTCAAAAGAATGGGACAAAGGGACTGCCCCTTTGTCCCATGTGCCGGGCCTGCAGCTGGGACATGCCCCAGGCCCGGCGTCGCGTAGGAAAAGCTACTTACTCGGCAAGAGCGGCCTCGATGCGGGTCGTGACGCCCTTGAGGTTAAGACCGACGACGTACTGCTTGATCGGGCGCTTGATGTGTTCGATGACAAAGCGCTTGCCGTCGATGTCCTGAGCGGCGAGGTTGCGGTAGAGCTTCTCGACCTGCTCCTTGACCTCAGGATCGTTGAACGCATAGTGACCGGAGACATCCAGGATCTTCAGGCTGAGCTCATCGTCGGCAAGGATGTCGTCGACCTGCAGGTTGACGTCGTCGCCAGTCATCCACTTGCGCCAGCGCTCGGTCTTGATAGCCTTGACCAGCAGGGTGTGATACAGGTCGGAGGGGTCATCGCACAGACCGTTGTCGACCAGGATCTGCTCGGTGGCGCAGAGCTTGAGGTAGGCGCGGGTCTCCTCGGTGCCATACTGCGGAGCAACGTTGGAGGCGGTCACGTGTGCCGGGATGTGCTCGAGCAGCGTCGCATCGTCCAGATAGTCGGCGTTGTGCTCCTTCAGGCCCACGCCGTAGCGCTTAGCCATGTCGGCGAGCTCGCGGGCATTCTTGAAGTTGTAATGGCCGACCTGCTCGGTCCAACGGGTGAGCGTACCGGTCTGGCCGACGATAAAGGTGGGCATGGGGCAGCCGCGCTTCTCGAGCTCGGGCTGCAGCTGAGAAATGAACTCCTCGTACTTATCGGTAGAGGTCAAGCCGCCATTGGTCTCCTCGGTACCGACCTCATAGGCAACCTCGGGCAGGTTATGCTCGCGACGGTACTGCTCAAGGTAGTCGATAAGATCAATCGTGCGGCGAAGCACCACGTCGAGCGGAATAACCTTGCCGATCTGATAGGGGTCCTTGGTGGGGTCGACCATCAGCAGGTCAAAGCCTGCCTCCATGTCGGCGACGAAGGACTTGCGGGCGAGCTCCATGGCCTCGTCCTCGGGCAGGTGGGCGTTACGCTCCTCGTCGCGCTGCCACGGACCGCCGTGATCGCGGCACAGGTAGTACGGACCGGTGTAACCCACCTCGTCGGCAACCTTCTTGATGTCGGCGGCAAAGCGCGTCTGGTCCCAACCGTTGACGTAGCCGGCGCCCATCTCGTCCATATCGACCTGGTTGCGGCTGGCGATAAACATGGGCGGGAAATCCTCGTCCTTGGCAAGCTCGAACACGGCCTGAATCAGGTTGGGGCTCATGGGGCCAATGCCGACCATGGTTGCGTGATCGCCGCTATCCTGCAGCTTGAGCATGCCCTGAACGGCCTGACGGATGGTGAGGTTGGACATTTTGTTCTCCTTCTCCAGAGGATTTTTGACAAAAGTTCCCTGGGACCCAGATGTGGGCCCTATCAGTACGGATGGATTTTGTTGTGTAGGGGCGGTTGTGCGGAGTCAAATCCATCCCTCCGCACAACCGGAGTCCTTAAAGGTTTACTTGGCCTGCTTATCGAGCGTGGGCTTCATGGCAATCAGGATTGCAGCGGCGACCACGGCGCCAATCACGATGTCCAGGCAGAACAGCGCGACGTTGTTGGTGGCAAGGGCGACGATAAAGCCACCGTGCGGGACGTAGCAGTCGATGCCCTGGAAGGCGGCAAGTGCCGCACCCACGGCAGAGCCGATGCAAATGCCGGGCAGGGTGTGACCGAGGTCCTTGACCGCGAAGGGGATAGCGCCCTCGGTAATACCGATGCAGCCCATGAACAGCGCGGAGATGCCCATCTGGCGGTCAGCGTCATCGAACTTGTTCTTGGCGATGAGCGCAGCGAGGCCACAGGCGATCGGGGGAACGGCGACGGCGACGCGGAACATACCGTTAGGACCGTAGATACCGGAGGCCATGATGGCCATGGTGAAGGTCGAGGCGGTCTTGTTGATGGGGCCACCCATATCGAAGGCGGTCATAACGCCAATGACCAGACCCAGGACAACTGCGGAACCGCCCTGCAGGCTGCCGAGCACGCCGGTGAGCCAGTCCATCACAAAGCCAAGCGGCGTGGCCAGGATGTAGATATAGGCCATGCCCAGGACAAGCGAGGTCAGAATCGGGATGATCAGGATGGGCATGATGGTCTGGATGGTGTTGTTGACCTTCCAGGTCTTCATCCAGCGGACAAAGTAGCCGCAGATGACCGCCATGATCATGGCGCCCAGGAAGCCGGTCGAAACGCTGTTGCCGTTAGGAGTAACGACTGCGTTGTTGACCAGGTAGCCCAGGACAAAACCGGGGGCGAGCGCGGGCTTGCCGGCCATCGAGTAGGAGATGTATGCCGCAAGCACCGGGATCATCATGGAGATGCCGGCCATGCCGATGGTGTTAAGGCTCACCATCAGCGGGTTCGTAACCTCCATGCCGTTGGCGCCGGCGGTACCGGATGCCAGCGAGAAGGCAAGAAACACGCCGCCGATAACGACGATGGGGATAAAATAGGAAACGCCGGTATTGAATGCATTGAGCAGCGTCTTGCCAGGATCGGCAAAGATAGACTGCTTGGACGCCGGTGTCGGGGCCTGCGGGGCAGCGGAGACGGCCTTCTTCTCTGCCTTGGCCTCGGCCTTGGGCGCGTCAACGGCGCCACCCGTCGCCTTGATGATCTCAATGGCCTGGTCGATGATCTTTACCGGATCGGCGATTACATCCGAGGTGCCGACCTTCAGGAACTTGCCCTCGGCCATCTTCTGCTCAAAACGGTCCTCGTTCTCGACACCCACGTCGACGGACTCCAGGACCAGGTCGGCGGAGTCCACGTCTTCCTGCGTGAGCTCATTCTCGATACCCAGGCCACCCTGAGCCTCGACCTTGCACTCGATGCCACGGGCGGCGCATTCATCCTGAATCGCCTTCTGGGCCATATACGTGTGAGCGATACCCACAGTACAGGCGGCAACGCCTACGATCTTCATTGCTTCCCTCTTTTCATAGAGTTGCGTGCGCAAGACACCGTTTGCGGAGACCTCCGGAGCATCCCCTGCCGTTTGGACTTGCTGTCTTTTCGACAAGAACAATATAGGTGCTCGTTTTTCTTAATGCCAGCTTATTTCGGTAAACGCGCAGGTCAGAGCGTTGGTTATGCGATTTAGTTATGCGTTTAACCAAAAATGAATCCTGCGATTTTGCCCTCGATTTCAAAAGTCAAGAAGTATTTGATTTTCTCGGTAGACGGCAGATGCGCATGCCGGTCACAAATTTCGACCCCACCCGTATGCCGCATTTGTTGCATACTCATATGAAAGGAAAAAGCCGCTCACCGAAGCGTATCCTTCACCAAGACTCAAAGTCATCATGTTGGAAAATGCTCATCTGTCGGAAGGAGTCGCTGTGGCAAAACAGCGCGTTACGATCGCAGACGTCGCTCGAGAGGCGGGAACCTCGACGGCAAGCGTCTCGTATTACCTCAACGACAAACGAGAAAAGCTTAGCGAGAAGACGCAGAACAAAATCGCGCGCGTCATTAAGGAACTCGGATACGTTCCCAACGCCCAAGCGCAGACGCTCACCGGCAAGCAAACCCACGTCATTGCCATCATCATTTTGGATAACACCAACAAATGGGCGGGGCTCGTTCTCAATGGCATGGAGCAGGTCATGCTCCCCGCGGGCTACCAGACGGTCGTTTGCACGAGCAACTTTAACCCCGAGACCGAGCTCATGTACGTCGACAAGATGCTCTCGCTGGGCGTCGATGGCTTTATCATCCAGCCCACGGCAAACTTCAAAGCCGTGCATGACCGCATTAGACGCGCCGGCAAGCCGGTCGTCTTTTTCGATGCGGCCATCTATAGCCCAGGTACCAGCTGGATCAAAACCAACCTTTACGACGGCGTGTACAACGCCACACAGGCACTCCTCGACGCCGGCTACGAAGATTTCTTTTCCATTGCCGCCAACATGACCGAAATGCGCACCCGCATGGAGCGTTTTCAGGGGTATGCCGAGGCGCTGGCAGCGAACGGGCAGCTCTACAAAGCGATTCCCATCGATCACAACAAGCCGTCAATCAACGAGCTCACCGAATACTTTAAATTCAAGTTCAATCCCGCCAAGCGAACCCTTATCTTCGTGCAAAATCAGTGGGCACTTCCCCGTGTCTACAAGGCCCTCCAGCCAATGGCCCATCTGCTTCCGCAGCAAATCGGCCTTTTGGGACTCAACTGCGAAGACTGGACTAATCTCACCACACCGACCGTCTCCACCATCATCGAGCCCGTCGACCAAGAAGGTCGCGAAGCAGCCGAGATGCTGCTCGCCCTACTTGACGGAAGCAGCGAACCCGGCGAGCAGCGCATTCTCGAGTGCAAGCTCAACTGGCTCGACTCCACCTCGATCTAGACCGCGGGACAAATGAATCAGTAGCGTCTATCCCAAATCTTGAGTATTTGTTCGACAGAACGGCCCCTGCCGGCTCCTGCTAGACTGGTAGATTCCCAACCGTCCATCCAGGAGCCTCAATGTCGCGCAAGCCCGCCTACAAGCAAGTACTTTCCATCGGCACCGCCGTGGTGCTCGGGTTTGCGCTGTTTACGGGATCGCTCGACGGAGCGCCCAAGTTGCTGTCGCCGCAAAGCGATGAGCAGGCGGTAGCTCTGGCCGAGAAACAAAACGAAAGTCCCAGCCGCACCGACGACGAGGCGGACCTGGTCGCTCGGCTCGAATCGGGAACGGCGAGCTCCTCGGACCCTCAAAACGGTCAGGACCCTGGCGATGGCTCCGATTCCGCCGCAACCGACACCGGCGACGGCGCTTCCGCGGACAGCGCCGCCACCCCCATCGACGAGGTCGAAAACCCCGACCTCAACCGCGCCCGCGGTGTTTATCTCAGCAGCATTCCCGACTACGCCGGCAACCCCTACGTTGCCCTGCGCGCCGACAGCACACACCCGCTCGGCACACCATCATTCACGCTCGATGAATACGAGCGCGCTACAGAAGAGGGTTGCTTTAAGAAGTTCTCCAAGCTTGACAGCCTGGGCCGCACCCGCAAAGCGCTCGCCTGCGTGGGCCCCGAATCACTCGGTCAAGGCGAGCGCGGCGATATCTCGCGTATCCATCCCGCTGGATGGCGCCAGCAGCGCTACGACTTTATTCCGGGCCAGAGCCTCTACAACCGCTGCCATCTCATCGCCTGGTCGCTCTGCGGCGAAAACGCCAACCGCAAGAATCTCCTCACCGGCACGCGTTATCTCAACGAGACAGGCATGCTGCCGTTTGAGGAGCAGATTCTCGGCTACATCCGCGACACGGGCAACCATGTGCTCTACCGCGTCACGCCCATGTATAACGAAGAGGAACTTGTCTGCCGTGGCGTGCGCCTTGAGGCGCAATCGGTCGAGGACCACGGCAAGACCCTCTGCTTCCACGTATATTGCTACAACCTGCAGCCGCACGTGCAGATCGACTACGCCACCGGTCGCAACCAGGCATCCGGAGACTAGTGCCGACCGCGCCACCCGTAACCCAAAGATGATCTGTTTTCCTCCGTCCCCCAGGGATCAAAAAGGGCCGCCCTGGATTGCCCAGAGCGGCCCTTGCATCGGCACGCATGTTGCAGGCAAAACCACACGTTACTTGGCGCGGCCCTCCTCATAGCGCTCGACCAGCTTGGCCTGAACGTCATAAGGCACCTGCTCATAGCCTGCGGGCTTCATGGTAAAGTCACCCGTGCCGCGCGTGATAGAGCGCAGGCGCGTCGAGTAATCCGTCAGCTCGGCCAGCGGCGCCTGAGCGATAACCACGGTGTCTCCGCGCTCATCGGTCTCCATGCCCGTCACGCGACCGCGCGAGGCCGAGATGTCGCCCATCACGGCACCGGCGTAGCTCTCGGGGATAGTCACCGTGATTTCCTCGATGGGCTCCAGCACCACCGGGTCGGCATCGGTGCACGCCTTGCGCAGACCGATGCGGGCCGCCGCGCGGAACGCCATCTCGTTGGAGTCGACGCTGTGATACGAGCCGTCGTACACCGCGACGCGAATGCCCGTGAGCGGGTAGCCGGCAATGATGCCGTCCTTCATGGTCTCCTGGACGCCCTTGTCCACGGCGGGGATGAGCGAGCGCGGGATGCGGCCACCCACGACCTCGTCCACAAACTCATAGCCGTCGCTCGTGCCGTCGGGCCCAATGAGCGGCTCCACACGCAGCCAGCAGTCGCCGTACTGACCGGCGCCGCCAGTCTGCTTCTTGTGGCGACCCTGGGCGCTTGCCGTGCGGCGGATGGTCTCGCGATACGGAATGCGGATCGGCACGCTTTTGGCCACGACCTTGGTGCGATCCTCCAAACGGTTGAGCAGCACCGAAACCTGCGCCTCACCCACGGCGGAGATGATAGTCTGGCCCGTCTCCTCGTCGCGGTCGATGCTCATGGTCGGATCGGCCTTGCAGGCCTTCTCGATAAACGTGTAGAGCTTCTCTTCGTCGCCACGATTCTCGGCCTCGATGGCGATGCGGTACTGCGAGTTGGGGAACTTAAACGCCGCAGCCTCGACCTTGCCGGTAATCGAGAGCGTATCGCCCGTCTCGGCCGCCAGCTTGGGCGCCACGATGATATCGCCGGCATAGGCGTGACCGACCTCGGTCATGTCGCGGCCGCACATCACATACAGGTGAGCCAGACGATCGCTCTTGCGGGTGCGCGCGTTGATCAGCTCAAGGCCCGGCTCAAGCGTGCCCGTCAGCACCTTGATAAAGCTGATGCGGCCCTGTTGCGGGTCGGCCAGCGTCTTAAACACAAATGCCACCGGACGGTCATCGTCACTCGAGATCTTGAGCGAGTCGCCGTCGATGAGCGGCATCTCGCCGTAGTCAGTCGGCGCCGGGAAGTACGTGGCAATGTCGTCCATCAGCGAGTTGACGCCCTGCTCCTTAATGCAATCGCCCGCAAAGACCGGCACAAAGATGCGCTCGGCGATCGCTTTCGACAGCAGGCCTTCGAGCTCCTCCTGCGTCAGCGTCTCCTCGCCTTCCAAGTACTTCATCATCAGTTCGTCGTCAGCCTCGGCCACCAGCTCGCACAGATGGTCATGGGCTTCCTCGGCCTGGGCACGATACTCCTCGGGAATCTCCGACTCAACGGCCTCGGTGCCGTTGCAATGGCGCGCCTTCATGCGCACCAGGTCGATGATGCCGTTAAAGTCCTCGCCCTCGCCCCAGGGGAGGGTCACGGCGCCCAGACGCGTGCCAAAGCGCTCCTGCAGCAGGTCCATCGTGGTCGCAAAGCTGGCCTCGGAGCGCGACAAGCGGTTTACGAACACCGCACGCGCCAGGCGCAGGTCCTCGGCGGCGTACCAAAGCTTAACCGTCGTCGGCTGCGGACCGTCCTCGGCGTCGACCACAAACAGCGCCGTCTCGCAGACGCTCATCGCGGCAAAGGCGTCGCCGATAAAATCGGGGTAGCACGGAGCATCGAGCACGTTGATGCGGGCGCCCTTCCAATCGATCGGCGCGATGGTCGTCGAGATGGAGAATGAACGCTTGACCTCTTCGGGGTCATAGTCGAGCGTGGGCTTGGTGCCGTCGTGGCCGCCCAGGCGGGCGGTCTTACCGGAAAGGTGGAGCATGGCCTCGGCGAGTGAAGTCTTGCCCACCCCGCCTTGGCCTACGAGCACCACGTTCCTTACGTTGCCGGTCTTGGGAGCACCCATGATGACCTCCTTGCAGGGCCGCGCGCAATGCGCGACGCCAACGGGGAGAGTTCGCGGTCGGTGCCGTCCCGGGAGCAGCATGGTCGGCAGTCGATCCGACTCACCCTCCAAATGTCCTATGCCACCACCCTACCCTCACAGGCGACTGTCCATGCAGACCTTTCGGCACGCGTATGGATACGGGCGGCGAGAGGAGGGCGCGAGCTTGCGAGGCGATTATTGAATCCCGCGGATGCAAAAAACCGCCGCAGATCATAAGACCTGCGGCGGTTTCACCTCAATAAACAGTTGAGTAAATAGCTGAGCCTACCCCTCGATTCGACTCAAGAACTCACGGGTACGCTGCTCGCGTGGATGGTCGATGACCTGCCCCGCAGGGCCTTCCTCTACAATGCGGCCGCCATCCATAAAGATCACGCGGTCGGCAACGTCGCGGGCAAACTGCATCGCGTGCGTCACGATCACCATCGTCATATTCTGCGCGGCCAGATCCTTGATGACGCGCAGAACCTCGGCCGTCAGCTCTGGATCGAGCGCCGAGGTCGGCTCATCAAAGAACAAGATTTCCGGGTCGAGCGCCAGGGCGCGGGCAATACTCACGCGCTGCTGCTGACCGCCCGAAAGCTCGCAGGGCACCTTGTTCTCGTTACCCGTAAGCCCCATCTGTGCAATAAGCTCGTGCGCGCGGGCCTCCGCCTGCTCGCGCGGGCGCTTAAGCACGCGGATCGGTGCATCGGTGATGTTTTTCATCACGGTATAGTGCGGGAACAGATTGTAGTTCTGAAACACCAAACCAAACCGCGAGCGCGCCTGTTTAGGTACATCGCCCTTTGCGTACACCGCGCCCGAACCCGCATCCGTCGCGACGGCAAGGTCGCCAAACGAGAGCGAGCCACCGTCGAGCGTCTCGAGCAGCGTGGCACAGCGCAGCAGCGTGGACTTACCGCCGCCCGAAGGCCCGATAATCGCCACGACCTCGCCACGCTTAACCTCGAGTGAGATATCCTTGAGTACCTCATTGCCGCCAAACGCCTTACGCGCGTTCGATATATTCATTACCGAATTAATCATGGTAGTAATCCAATTTTTTCTCGGCAGCACCCAACAGCATCTCGACCACAAAGTTAAAGACCCAGTAGATCAGTGCCGCGATTGCAAACGGCACCATGCTCACCTGCGAGGCGACCAGCGCCTTGGCCGTCGAGAACATCTCGCCCACGCCGATGGCGAACGCTAGCGACGTGTCCTTGACCAGCGTGATGATCTCGTTGCCCATCGCCGGCAAAATGCGCTTGGCGACCTGCGGCATCACGATATACAGAAACGTCTGCATGCGCGAGTAGCCCAGCACCTCGGCTGCCTCGTATTGACCGCGCGGAATGGACTGCAGGCCCGAGCGATAGATCTCGGCAAAGTAACCGGCGTAGTTGATGATGAACGCCACGACGCACGCCGTCCACTTGGAATCGGGCGTGAGCGAAATGCCAAACACGTAGTACGGGGCAAAGTAGATGGCGAACATCTGTAGCATGAGCGGCGTGCCACGCATCACCGAAATATAGATACGCGCGATCCAGCGAAGCGGCGCAATTTTGCTCATGCGCATGAACGCCACGGGGATTCCCAGCGGAATCGACCCGAGCAGCGTCAGCACAAACAGCTGCAAACTGACCAAGAAACCCTGGCCAAGCATCTGCATCATGACCTGAATAGACATTACTTGAGCACCCAATTATCGAAAGACAGACCATAATCTGCATATTTATCGCACAGGTCCTTGACCGTGCCGTCCTCGTAGAGTGCCTTGAGCGACTCGGTCACGGCATCGGCGGACCTGGTGTCGCCCTTCTTAAAGCCAACGGCGTAGTGCTCGCTAGACAGCGGCTTATCAAGCTGCGTATAGGCATCGGGCTTGGCGGCAAGCTGATATTGAGCGATCGAGAGGTCACAGGCAACGGCATCGACCGCGCCACTCTCGAGCTGCATAAACGCCGTGTTGTACTCACCGATGGTATCGAGCGTAGCAAACGTCGCGGCCAGATCCTTCTGGTCGCCCTCGAGCACATCCTGCGCCGCGGAATCGGTCTGGGTAATCACGGTCTTGCCGGCAAGATCGTCCCAGCTCTTGATACCCGCGTCCTTCTTGACCACGAGCACCTGCTCGTTGAGCATGTACGGCTCGGAGAACGTGTAGTCGTCCTCGCGGCCCTCCATGGTAAAGCCGTTCCAGATGCAGTTGATGGCACCCGAGTTGAGCAGCGTGTCCTTGGCATCCCAGTCGATAGCCTCATACTCAACGTCCCAACCCTGCTTGTCGGCAACGGCCTTGGCAAGGTCGAGGTCAAAGCCGGTGTACTCGCCATCGTCGCCCACAAAGCCATACGGAGGATAGGACTTGTCAAAGCCCACCACGAGCTTCTTGGACTCGGCGGCGCCCTTCACGTCCTTGGCTGCGGCAGAGCCAGCAGCGGAGCCCTTGCCGGCACCACCGCCGCAGCCTACCAGGCCAAGGCCAAGCACCGTGGCAAGCGAACCGGCTAGACCAACAAACTGACGACGAGACATATCGGTATTCATGGTATTCCCCCTTGATGGCACTTTAGTTAAGTAAAGTGAGTCATGTAACGTTCAGAATCATACACTCTACCTTGTTAAAGTACAAGGGAGGGTTTGCCCGGCGTGGGCGGGGAGCGGCGCGTAATTAAGTTTCCTGCTCTACAGTCCTGCGCAAGACGGAAAGCACATTAAGTGCTTTCCTTTGCGTGCGGAACTCGCGATAAACTTAATTACGCGCCGCTCCCCGCCCACGCCGGGCAAACGTCGTTGGACTTATCGCTGACAGGAAATGGGCGCTTGCATATCGTCCGCTAGCTTGGCACGGTACAATGCTTGCAGCTTTCAATTTGTAAATTAGTGGGGTTAATTCATGGCAGAATCTCGTGCGGAGCGTAGGGCTCGTCGTGCTTTGGTGGAGGCGGCTGAGGGGTCGAAGGAGGAGAAATCTTCTACGAAATCCAAGTCTTCTAAAGCTGCAAAAAGCAAGTCGGCCAAGAGCAAGGCTAAGGCCAAGCGCTCTGGCTCTCGTCAGGGTGGAGATAAGGCGTCTCACGTTCGTTCCAAGGGCTCGCGCAAGGATTCGGCTCAGCCTGCTCGTAAAACTGTGGACCCCAAGTCTCCCTGTTCGATCATGAAATCTTGCGGTGGGTGCACGGCGCTCAATCGTCCTTATAAGAAGCAGTTGGCGGCCAAGCAGGCTGCTATGGAGGAGCTTTTTGCTTCGCTTTGTGAGCGTGAGGGTATCGCCGTTGATCCTATTCGCGGTATGGGCGTCACCCTGGGTGACCCGGGTAAATATCCTGCGCCGCGTGGCTTTCGTCATAAGGCCGCCACTCCCTTTGCTCCCGGTAAGGAGGGCGCTGTCCGTTGCGGTTTCTTTGAGCGCGGCACGCACAGAATCGTTGCCGTACCCGAGTGTCCTGTCGAGGCGCCAGGTGCCCGTCAGATTCTCAACGGCATCGCACGCGAAGCTGAGCGGCTGCATATTCCCGCGTTTAATGAGGACAAGCATCTTGGTCTGCTTCGCTATGCCGTCGTCCGCTGCGGTTGGCGTACCGACCAAGTCATGGTTACGCTCGTGACCGCCCAGCGCGACTTACCGCATGCGCAGGAGTTCTTTGAGGCCGTCGCGGCGCTCGATCCGCATATCGTCACCGTTGCCCAAAATATCAATGGCCGTCCCGGTAACGCCATCTTGGGCGAGGAGACTCGTATCGTCTATGGCGCCGAGTGCATGCGCGACCAGTTGCTCGGTTGCGAATTCGATATCTCCCCTACCGCGTTCTATCAGACCAATCCGCAGCAGACCGAACTGCTCTATCAGCTCGCCATTGACGGCATGGATCTGCAGCAGGGTGACATTCTTATGGACGCGTACTGCGGCAGCGGCACCATCGGTCTGTGCGCCGCGAAGGATGCCCAGGACAGAGGTGTCGGCATTATGCTGCTCGGCGTGGAGCGCAACCCGGCGGGCATTGCCGACGCACGTCGCAATGCCGAGCTCAACGGCCTCACCCGCAGCGCTTGGTTTATGGCCGACGACGCCACCGATTACATCCTTGACGCCGCCGATAACAACGAGCGCGTCGACGTCCTTTCCATCGACCCGCCGCGCGCCGGCTCTACCCCCGAGTTCCTCGAGGCCGCCTGCGCACTTAAGCCGCGCCGCATCGCCTATATCAGCTGCAACCCCGTGACCCAAGAGCGCGACCTGCACCAACTCCTCGACGGAGGCTATCGCCTGCTCAAGATCACACCGGTCGACATGTTCCCCCACACCGACCACACCGAGACCGTCGCGGTCCTCGAGCGCCGCTAATTCTCCGGCACGGGAAAGGGGGCGGCCCGCCTGGACCGCCCCCTTTCATTGGGCATATGAGTCTCGTTACATCCCCTTGCGCAGGTCGCACACACCGGCTGCCGCCATCTCGCGCAGCAGCGTCTCGCGGTCACGCGTCACAATCAAATCCAGCGGGAAGTGAATCTCGTCGAGCAACTTGCGGGCATGGTCAAGCTTGCCAATTGCCATGCCAATGTGCGCATCGGTCGAAACGCCAATGCCCACGCCCAGTTCGGCACAGCGCTCGGCAATCTTGCGACACACGTTCCAATGCTCGGCATCCGTGCCATGCTCAAGACTATGGTTGTTGATCTCGATGATCTTGTGCTTGGCCTTGGCCGCCAGCAGCACCTCATCGATATCGAACGGCACGCCCGAACGACCCGTATGCCCAAGCATGAACACCTTGGGGTGCTCCAGGGCGTTGATATACATCTCGGTCGTCTGGGCAAGCGTCGCGCCTTCAGCAATCTGCGGATTATGCACACTCGCAACCAGATAATCCAAATTGCGCGTCACCAAATCGAACAGCGAATGCTGACGGCTGTACGAATCGCCGGCAATATCGAGCGAAACGGGAATGTCCTCGCCAAACAAGCTTCCGTTCAGCGAAACGATATCGGCCTCAGCGCCGCGAAGCACCAGCACGCCGCTCCAAATGCGCGGCCAGATATCTTGGTTAATAAAGAACTGAAAACTGCGCAGGTCATTGGGGCAAGGCGTAACCATCGAGCTTAAATGATCGGCGGAACCGAGCACCTGAAGACCGCGCTCTGCCGCCCAATATATGTTCTCCTCGATGGTTGAATACGCATGCGCGGAGAACATCGTATGAGTATGGATATCACAAGAAAGCAGGTAGGGCATCGGGTCTCCTTATCCGGTATGGCCGTCGCGTATATTCATTGTACGCATAGCATTCGATGGTCGTAAAACCGCTCCATCCCAACGACACAACGTCCATGACAACGGGGTCTGGCTTAAAACCAAACCCCGTTTCACGTAAAACATTGTAAGCAGAGCGCTTTACTTTTGACGATACTCGTCGGCCAGCTGCTTCCAGGCGGGCAGCGAGTTGACGATAGTCTCGTAGCTCACGCAGTAGCCCAAGCGGAACCAGCCCGGCATGCCGAAGCTGTCCGAGGGCACTGCGAGCAGTTCGTACTTCTTCGCGCGCTCGCAGAAGGCGTTCGCATCGGGCTCCAGCGCTTTCACCCATAGATAGAACGCGCCATCCGGCTCAACATAGGTGTAGCCGTACTCCGCTAGTGCGTCGGTAAGCGCGGTGCGGTTGCGCGCATAGGCCTCGACATCGCTTGGTTCATCAATGCAGTCGATGATTACACGCTGGAAGAGGGCCGGTGCGCACACGAAGCCCAGCGTGCGGGCGGCACCGGCAACGGCTGGCATCAGGCGAGCAGCCTGCGGATTGGTGTTGGGAACCAAGATCCAGCCCACACGCTCACCAGGCAGCGACAGCGACTTGGAATACGAGTAGCACACGATGGTGTGCTCGTAGATCGAAGGCACCCAAGGCACCTCGGCGCCATAGACAATCTCGCGATACGGCTCATCCGAGATAAGCATGATCGGGTTCTCGGGATCGCGCTTGGCGTTGACCTCGCACAAAACATTGGCCAGTCGCGTCAGCGTGTCGCGCGTATATACGGCGCCGGTCGGGTTATTCGGCGAGTCGATGATGACGGCAGCCGTCTTATCGGTAATCGCCTCGAGCACGTTGTCCACGCTCAGCTGGAACGTATCTTCATCGGCGAGCGCCTCGACACACGTACAGCCGGCCTTCTCAATCCAAACGCGATACTCCGGAAAGTACGGGGCGATAACAATAACCTCGTCGCCCGGATTCGTAACGGCGTTGAGCGTACAGGTGAGCGAAGCCGCCGCGCCCACCGTCATAAAGACATCCTTGCCCTCATAGCTCGTGCCAAAGCGGCGGTTGAGCGATTCGGCGACGGCTGCTCGACATTGCGGCAGGCCCGGAGCGGGGGTGTAGCCGTGCAGCTGGTCACTCGGCAGCTCCAGGGCCTTCTTTATCGACTCAGCCACAGCAGCGGGCGCCGGAACGCTCGGATTGCCCAGCGAGAAATCGAATACGTTTTCTGCACCAATCTGCGCCTTGCGCTCAAGGCCATAGCTAAAAATCTCGCGGATGATGGAGCTTTCCGCACCGCGAGCATACATAGTTTCGTTGATCATCTGTTCCCCTTTCGCATAGGCGCTATTGTACGCTTTAGTCGGGAAAAGCGCCGCAGCAATGTTAATTGGGGACAGACTTAAATGCGTGAAAACACTCATTTAAGTCTGTCCCCAATCAACAGACGGCCCCATATCGCTCAAAAGAAAAAGCCTCCGCAGGTTTCCCCGCGGAGGCTTTCACCACAAAGACTATTTGTCGGCATCGGCATTGGCGGCACGGTCATCGCCGGCATCATCGGATGCGGCTTCGGCATCCTCCTGCATAGCCGCCTGCGCAAATGCTGCGGCATCGGCCGCCAGCTCCTCCTCGCTCATGCGAGGTGCGCGCTTCTTGGTCGGCATGCCGGCTGCCTTGGCGTTGCGCTCTTCCTTGGCCGCCAGGATATCGCCCTCGCGCTCAAGGTAGGCGTCCCACTCGTTGTCGAGCAGGGCGTTCACGGCGTCGCCCTCAACGGTCTCACGCTCAAGCAGCACCTTCGCCATCAAATCGAGCTGATCGCGACGGGCATCCAAAATCTCGACCGCACGGCGATGGGCCTCACGCATGATGCGCTGGACCTCGATGTCGATGCGACGCGCCGTCTCCTCAGAGTAGTCCTGATGATCGGCATAGTCGCGGCCCAGGAATACCTGATGCTGCGCCTCACCAAACACCTGCGTTCCCAGCTCCTCGCTCATGCCCAGGCGCGTGACCATCTCGCGCGCCATCTTGGTTGCGCGCTCCAGATCGTTGCTCGCGCCCGACGTGATGTCGTCGCACATGAGTTCCTCGGCAACGCGACCGCCCAAGAACACGGCAAGCTCGTCGAGCATCTCGTTCTTGGTCTTGAGGAAGTGGTCCTCCTGCGGAAGCTGCAGCGTGTAGCCCAGCGCCTGGCCGCGGCTGACGATCGAGATCTTGTGAACCGGATCGGAATGCTCCAGGATGTGGCCCACCAGGGCGTGACCGCTCTCGTGGTAGGCAATCGTGGTGCGCTCGGCCTCGGTCATCACGCGACCCTTGCGCTGCGGACCGGCAATCACGCGCTCCATCGACTCCTCGACCTCGTCCATCGAGATTACGGAACGATGGCGGCGGGCAGCAAGCAGCGCAGACTCGTTGAGCAGATTTGCCAGATCGGCGCCGGTGAAGCCAACGGTCATCTGGGCGAGCTTCTCAAACTTCACATCCTCGTCCATCGGCTTGTTCTCGGCATGCACGCGCAAGATCTGCTCGCGGCCCTTCACATCCGGACGGTCGACCGTGACCTGACGGTCAAAACGACCGGGACGCAGCAATGCCGGATCCAAGATGTCAGGACGGTTGGTCGCAGCGATCAGGATGACCGACTCGCTCTCCTCAAAACCGTCCATCTCGACCAGCAGCTGGTTGAGCGTCTGCTCGCGCTCGTCGTGACCGCCGCCCAAGCCAGCTCCGCGCTGACGTCCCACGGCATCGATCTCATCGATGAAGATGATCGACGGGGCCTGGGACTTGGCCTCCTTAAAGAGGTCACGCACACGGCTGGCGCCGACACCCACGAACATCTCGACAAAGTCAGAACCCGAGATGCTAAAGAACGGCACGCCCGCCTCGCCGGCAACGGCCTTGGCCAGCAGCGTTTTACCGGTGCCCGGAGGGCCCACCAGCAACACGCCGCGCGGGATCTTGGCGCCCAGCTTGCGATAGCGATCGGGATCGCTCAAAAAGTCGCGGATCTCCTCGAGCTCCTCGACCGCCTCGTCCACGCCGGCAACGTCTTCAAACTTGACCTTGGGGCGCGTGGCCTCGTTGGTCTTGGCGTTGGTCTTGCCAAACTGCATGTTCCTGTTGTTGGCGCCCATCATCTGGCGCATAAAGTAGAACATGATGGCAATCAGGGCGATCGTTGGAAGCACGCTCATCGCCAGGTCGCCCCAAAAATCGGGATCATTGGTGTTGACGATGTACTTGGTATCGGGGTGCTCCGCCATAAGCTCGGCAAGCGAATCGGAGCCGACATAGGTCGAGGAGAAGCTCTTGAGCTCGCTCGTATCGCCCTTGTCCTTCTTCGTCTTCCAGTAATGACCCGTCACGCTTCCGTCTTGAACCGTATAGGTCAGATCTTCGACGCGATCCTGCTTGATGGCACTCACTATCTCGCTCGTCGCGAGCTTAACGGTATTGCTGGAATTGGCAAAGCCGGAGCCCATGTTAAAGAAGGCGTAGCCCAGGAGCGCGCAAGCCAAAATAAAATACAGCCAGCCCGTACGCGTGGGCTTCTTGCCTCCGGGCACCCCCGGGATCTTAGGCTCCCGGGGAGTCTGGGAATTGTTATCGTTACGGTCGTCGGGCATCTTACGAATAAACCTCCGGTTTCAAAATGCCCAGATACGGAAGGTTACGATAGCGCTCGGCATAGTCGAGGCCGTAGCCCACCACAAAGGCATCGGGGCAATGGGTTCCAACATACTTGGGCGTGATGGCCGAGGTACGGTCCTCAACGTCCTTCCACAGGAAGGCGGCGACCTCCAGAGAAGCGGGCTTGCGGCTCTCGAGGTTCTTCATCAGATACTTGAGCGTCAGGCCCGAGTCCAGAATGTCCTCGACGATCAGCACGTCGCGACCGCGGATGTCGATATCCAGGTCCTTAATGATACGCACGATACCCGAGGACTTCACACCGTCGCCATAGCTCGAAACAGCCATGAAATCGATGTTGGTCGGCAGCTCGATCTTGCGCATCAGGTCGCCCATAAAGACCACGGCGCCGCGCAGGACCGCAATCAGCACCAGATCCTTACCCGCGTAGTCGCGAGTAATCTGCTCGCCTAGGCGAGAGACGATACCGTCGATATCCTCCTGCGTAAACAGAACCTTCTCGATATCCGGATGTTGAGAAGCCATGACAACCCTTTCTTGTGCTTATCGCCCACACACCGCCGTATGGACGCGAGCTTCACATTCTAGCAGCGCACGGGGTATATTTTCCAGCCCGTACGCCATCAGCGCGGGAATACCGTCAACGTCGCACAGAATAGCTGACGCGGGACGCTATTCCGCATCGACCACACGAAGCAGATACGCCACGCGCGTTGCGGCCGTGCATTTAAAACGCTCGTCCGCGCGAACGCCTGCGACCCATACCACGGCACCTCCCGGAGCCGTTCTCACCACAGGAACGCCTGCGCGCTCAGAAACGGGAATACGAGCCTCGTTGAGCAGGTCGGACACCTTCTTACTTCGCCCACTCATGCCCAACGGACACATCACATCCCCCGGCGCGGGACCGTCTACCCACAGACGCGCCAAACGCGCCTCGGCGGGAATCTCCCCGCGCGAGCCGGCGAGCATCCGTTCGCTATCGCGATCGGCAAAGCCCAGCGTCGCGGCATCCACCATAGCGACCACCCCTCCGGCACCCGCAAGTTCGCGGGCACGGCGCACAATATCGCACCCCGGCTTGACGGCTATCGGCTCTGCCACCAGGATGCGGCCCGCCCCCAGCGGCAATCGACCGGGAATGGTGATCCAATCGGCAACTAACCCCTCGCGCGCCGCCGGGGCCTTGAATGACAGCATGCCAAACTCCACGCGCGCATCGATTCCCGCCGGCAGCGTGACCGAACCCGAGCCTTCGGCAACACAGGCAAGCACGCGCTCCACATGCCGCATCTCCGGGCGAGCGTCGGGGTCGATACGCTTAATTGCCAGTCGCACCATGCGCCGGGCAATTACCACCTCGGCCGCGGCCAGTCGGCGGGCGTCAAGGACCAGTGCACCCGCCGCCTCCTTACGCAGGCAGCTTCGAAACGCCTGTGCGGAAAGCTGGGAAAGAAAGGCGTCCTCATCGCCCAGAATTTCGCAAGCGGCGCCAATCGTCTTACAGACGCTCGCGTTGCGCTGCGCCACCACCGGCATCACTCGATGGCGCACGTAGTTACGCAAGTACGACACGTCCTCGTTGCTCTCGTCCTCTCGCCACGGCTGACCATGCACCTGCAGATAGCCCACGAGCTCATCATGAGTCAGGTCGAGCAAGGGACGCACCACGATATTCCTTCGGCGGGGAATGCTCGATAGACCAGCGGGCCCCGAACCCTTAATCGCGTTCATCAAAAACGTTTCCGCGCGATCCGAAGACGTGTGCGCGGTGCAGATACGAGCCGCCGTTCGCGGTGCCCCCGTCTGGGCGCAGAGCTCGCGAACATACCTTCGCGCCGCGGCATACCGCACCTCGCGGGCAGCCGCCTCGATATTGCCCGATTCATTATCAAAATAGGCATGCTCAACACACAGCGGCAAACCATATTGTGCGCATAGGCCGCGCACAAAGGCCTCGTCGCCATCGGATGCCTCGCCGCGCAGATGATGGTTCACATGCAGCACGTGCAGTCGCTCGCGCGCGATGGGGGCTACACCGCGCCCATCCAGAATATCCAACTTTGATGTGCACGCCATAAGGAGCAAAGCCGTCGAGTCCGCACCACCTGATACCATGAGCACCACGGGGGCAGCCGTCTGCCGCATTGCCAGGGCTTTATCATCAGCCCGCGATGCAGCATGATGTCCGTAATGCTGAGATACCGTTGGCATTTGCTTCCTCCTCTATTCGTTCGCACCCATTGTATCCTTTGGAATCTTATGTCTCGTCTGCACCTTCATATCCTTGGCAGCGGCTCAAAAGGCAACTGTGCGCTCATCGAAGGCCCCCGGGGGCTCATTATGGTCGATGACGGACTGTCTCGCCGCGAGACATTAAAGCGCATGGCAGAACTGGGGCTCTCGACAGACAACGTCTCGGCTCTTCTCATTACTCATGAGCATAGCGATCACATCAAGGGCCTCGATGTCTGGTGCAAGCACTGGCACGGCCCCCTCTTTGCCAGCAGGGGCACACTTTCGAGCAAAGAAAGTCTTTCGCATCTGCCTGTCGAGGAATTCGATCCCGGTGACACCCTATCCATTGCCGGCATCCAGGTGCAAACCTACTCAACATCACACGATGTCATCAATCCAGTCGGCTATCGATTCGACGCCCCCGATGATTCCATTGGCTTTGCCACCGACACCGGAGAGCTATCGAGCCAAGCCATGAACACCCTCAAAGATTGTCGAGTCCTCGCGCTCGAAAGCAACCACGATGTGACCATGCTGCGCGAGGGAGAATATCCCCGCTTTCTTCAGGAGCGCATCCTGTCTGCAAGGGGACACCTCTCCAACGACCAAGCCGCCGAAGCCGCGCGCGAACTTGTTACCGAGCGCACCGAACAGCTCATTGCCATGCATATCAGTCAAGATAACAATCGTCCGAGCCTTACCGTCAAAAGCTATGCCAAAGCTCTAGCAGCAACCCTGGATGACGAGGTCGGCAACTCCGCCACTCTTCTCCAAGGATCGCGAAAACTCTCGATACGCCCCGCAAGCCAGCATCGGCCAGCAACCATTCAATAGACTGTCCTAGACAGCAAAAGGGGCCGGGAATCGCTTCCCAGCCCCTTTTGCTGTCTTTTAATAGCGCAGAACATCAACGAAGTTAGTCGATGGAGATCTTCGTAACGTTCTTCTTCTCGACGATCTTGGGAACCGTAACGGTCAGGATGCCGTCAGCGTACTTAGCCGAGAGGCCCTCGCTCGAAGCGTCCTTAAGATACACGCCACGGGTCGCGCTGTACGAGCTGAACTCCTTCTGCAGGAAGTTCTTGCCCTCGTTCTCCTCGTCTTCCTCGACATTCACGCTAATGGACAGACGGCCCTCATTAAGCTCGACATCGATATCGTCCTTGGCGACGCCGGTCAGATAAGCCTTGACCTCATAGCCATCGCCCTTATCCTCAACGTCAACGGGGAACGCCTTAGAGGCAATCGAGTTGTTCGCTAGGTCGCTCATATCATCAAACAGATCGAACAGCGAGCTTGCAGAGGGACGAACGCCAAAAACCGAACGATAAGGAACCATGCTTGCCATGTTTACCACTCCTTTATAGGACTGCCGAGTCATCTTCTAGGTGACTGGGACTTCTTTTGACGCTCTTATATATGCCCACCCGGTGCTCATATATACATCGACTATAAAGTTTTTTGAGTCCAATACTATAAGCATATCTAAGTGCGTATGACTCAGGTTTTAGGATGGTTAAGGTTCTTTGAACCAGAGCTTAAATAACGAGTATGTCCACAGCTACAAATAACAAGGGGCTTACAATGAGCGCGTACACGTTGTTGGTAACGAGCTAAAGGGCATCATGGACGACAAAAACCAGAACAATATGTTTATGCCGACGCAGGGGGAAGAAACTTCCACGCAGCCGCCACGGTTCCATCGCCCCCACATCTCACAAGAGCCCATTAATGATCCAGAGCCCGAGTATGTGACGAGAAATCGATATCAAACGCTCGAGGATGCCCAGACGGGACGTAAGCATATGGGCGTCGCATCGGGCGATCCCGTATATCTGAAAGATGCACCGTTATCAAAAAACAGCGCAATCAATGACGACCCGACGAAAACGCCCGTAACTCGGCAGCAAAGAGGTCCTCGACCTAAGCAAACCTTAACGCATTCGGCTCGTTATCTCGAGACGCCAAAACAAGGGAAAACGATCTTCGTATCGTCAAGTAAACGACGTAAGCAACATCGACTGACAATTCTGCTTTTGATCATTGTGGTCATAGCAATTGCCCTTGTGATTCGATTTATTGTCTTTAAATAAAAGCTCATTACCCATAAGCCCAACCGGGTTACAGGTGAAATGCAACTATATTGTGAAGTGTTAACGCAAAAAAAGGGGGAGGCCGCGAGGCCTCCCCCTTCTCAGTTCAAGCGTACGGCTCGGTGCCGTCCACCGGTCAGCGGCGCCCTGGCCTCCCACGGGCTGACCCCGCAGTACTCTCGGCGCGATGGGGCTTAGCTTCCGGGTTCGGAACGGGACCGGGCGTGCCCCCCATGCTCTGGCCGCTGACCGGTGGGCGGCGCCCACCGTTACGGTGTCCGGGTGTCTACTCACGTGCCCTGGGGGCCGCATGGCGCATAGGAAAGATGTGACTCGGGGGCATCCTCGTGCCCGGACCGCGCATGAGCGCTGGGTCCCGCGGGCCGCGAGGTGCGGTTCCGGAAGAGCTCGGGCGATTAGTGCGGCTCGGCTGAGGACGTCGCCGCCCTTGCACCTGCCGTCTATCGACCAGGTAGTCTACCTGGGCCCTTACCGGAAGGAGAACTAATCCCTGGAACGGCTTCCCGCTTAGATGCCTTCAGCGGTTATCCGCGCCGCACGCGGCTACCCGGCCGTGCCGTTGGTCGACAACCGGTTCACCGGAGGTGCGTCCACCCCGGTCCTCTCGTACTGGGGGCAGCCTCCATCGATTCTCCTGCGCCCACGGAGGATAGGGACCGAACTGTCTCACGACGTTCTGAACCCAGCTCGCGTACCGCTTTAAACGGCGAACAGCCGTACCCTTGGGACCTGCTCCAGCCCCAGGATGCGATGAGCCGACATCGAGGTGCCAAACCTTGCCGTCGATGTGGACTCTTGGGCAAGATCAGCCTGTTATCCCCGGAGTACCTTTTATCCGTTGAGCGACGGCCCACCCACTCGGGGCCGCCGGATCACTAGAGCCTGCTTTCGCACCTGCTCGGCTTGTGGGCCTCGCAGTCAAGCCCGCTTGTACTCTTGCATTCAAAAGGACGGTTGCCGACCGTCCCGAGCGGACCTTCGCGCGCCTCCGTTACCCTTTAGGAGGCGACCGCCCCAGTCAAACTGCCCGCCTGGCACGGTCCCCGAGCCGGTTGACGGCCTCGGGTTAGGACGCCGGTCGCGCGAGGGCAGTATTCCAAGGGCGGCTCCCCGGGGGCTGGCGCCTCCGGATCGATGCCTCCTGCCTATCCTCTACACGCGGGACCAGCGGCCAATGCCAAGCTGCAGTGAAGGTTCACGGGGTCTTTCCGTCCTTCCGCGGGTAAGTCGCATCTTCACGACCAGTGCAATTTCACCGGGTCCATGGTCGAGACAGCGCCCAAGTCGTTGCGCCTTTCGTGCAGGTCGGAACTTACCCGACAAGGAATTTCGCTACCTTAGGACCGTTATAGTTACGGCCGCCGTTTACCGGGGCTTGGCTTCGGGGCTTCGCCTTAACGGCTAACTCCTCCGCGTGACCTTCCGGCACCGGGCAGGCGTCAGACCCTATACGTCGCCTTGCGGCTTCTGCAGAGTCCTGTGTTTTTGGTAAACAGTCGCTTGGGCCTCTCCACTGCGGCCCGCCTCCGCTCCCCGGGCGAGCCGGTTCACGTACGCGCGGGCACCCCTTCTCCCGAAGTTACGGGGCCATTGTGCCGAGTTCCTTGACCATGGTTGACCCGATCGCCTCGGTATGTTCTACCCACCCACCTGTGTCGGTTTGCGGTACGGGCGCGCACGCGCCTGCCTAGGGGTTTTTCTAGGGACCTCGGGCTCACTCGCTTCGCTCAATCGCTTCGTCCGGAGCCTCGCCCTCAATGCGGACCGGATTTCCCTGGTCCGCGGGCCGCGCTCCATCACGGGGACGTCCAGAACCCCGCCGAGCCACCCCCATCCGTCGCCCCGTCGGTCGTAGCGCCGCGTGCGCGGTGCAGGAATGTCTGCCTGCTGCGCGTCGGCTACGCCTCCCGGCCTCGCCTTAGCCCCCGACTGACCCTGGGAGGATTAGCCTTGCCCAGGAAACCTCGGGTTCACGGCGGACGAGTTACTCTCTCGTCTCTCGCTACTCATGCCAGCATTCTCACTCCCATGCGCTCCACCGTCGGTCGCCCTCCGGCTTCTCCGCCCATGGGAAGCTCCCCTACCGATTCTAATGAATTAAAATCCCGCCGCTTCGGTGTCCAGCTTAGCCCCGTGTATTGTCGGCGCATGTCCACTCGACCAGTGAGCTGTTACGCACTCTTTGAATGGATGGCTGCTTCTAAGCCAACATCCTGGTTGTCTGGGCGGACGCACATCCTTTGCCACTCGGCTGGAACTTGGGGACCTTAGCGGGCGGTCCGGGCTGTTTCCCTCTCGAGCACACAGCTTAGCCCACATGCTCTGACTGCCGCGCTCTGGGCCGCCGGCATTCGGAGTTCGGTTGGATTCGGTAGGCGGCGAAGCCCCCTCGTCCATCCGGTGCTCTACCTCCGGCGGTGAACGCGCGACGCTAGCCCTAAAGCTATTTCGGGGAGAACGAGATATCTCCGGGTTTGATTGGCCTTTCACCCCTATCCGCAGGTCATCGCCGCCGTTTTCAACCGACGTGCGTTCGGCCCTCCACGGGGTCTTACCCCCGCTTCAGCCTGCCCACGGATAGCTCACCCGGCTTCGCGTCCGCGGCGCGGGACTCAAGTCGCCCAGTTAAGGCTCGCTTTCGCTCCGGCTCCCTTTCGGTTAACCTCGCCCCGCGCCAGCGACTCGCTGGCTCATTCTACAAAAGGCACGCCGTCACACCATAAAGGTGCTCCGACTGCTCGTGGGCGCACGGTTTCAGGTACTGTTTCACTCCCCTCCCGGGGTGCTTTTCACCTTTCCCTCACGGTACTGGTGCGCTATCGGTCACAGGGTAGTACTCAGGCTTGGATGGTGGTCCACCCAGGTTCGGACCGGGTTTCACGTGCCCGGCCCTACTCAGGGACCGCGTCGCGCCGTCCGGTCTGGGTTCGCGTACGGGGCTGTCACCCGCTGCGGCCGGCCCTCCCATGCCGTTCCGCTCCCCAGCCGGACCTGCGCCCGGGGGCGGCAGCCCCCGGATGCGCGGCCCTGCAACCCCGCCGGCGGAACCCCTGCCGGGTATGCCCGCTCGACGGTTTGGCCATCGGTCCCCTTTCGCTCGCCGCTACTCGGGGAGTCTCGAGATTGATTTCCTCTCCTCCGGGTACTTAGATGTTTCAGTTCCCCGGGTTGTCCTCCCCCCGCCTATGCGTTCAGCGGGGGGATATCCACACCTCTGTGGATGGGTTCGCCCATTCGGAGACCCCCGGGTCGAAGGATGTGTGCTCCTCGCCGGGGATTATCGCAGCTTGCCGCGTCCTTCATCGGCTCCCTGTGCCAAGGCATCCGCCGTGCGCCCGTGGTATCTTGCGGGACCGCTCTCGGGCCCGCGGGATATCCACGTGTCGCTAATAAAAATTAATCGATATCATGAATAGCGCTCGTATGTCGCAATTCGGGTATCTCATACCGCGGCACAGTCTGTTTCACTGTGCTCGCGATCAGATGCTCCTCACTCATTAATAAGTGAATTCTTCTTGTTTGGATCGGATGAATGATTGCTATCATTCTTGATTTAATCGCAGAAAAGAATCGAGTCTGGAAGAATTGGATCTTCCATCTCTCTCCTATCGCTATGCGGCTCTCAAGGTACGCGGGTGCGACCCCGGGGACCGGGTGCTGCGGGGAATCATCGCGGGCGACATCCACCGGACGGGCTCCTGCCCTCCATTCGAGTTAAAGTTTGTCTCTCTAAGAACTTATCTCCCTAGAAAGGAGGTGATCCAGCCGCACCTTCCGGTACGGCTACCTTGTTTCGACTTAGCCCCAGTCACGCGCATGCTAC
>URGG01000010.1 GCA_900547345.1 uncultured Collinsella sp.
GTTTGGACACAAGGGTCACCTTCGGGTGGCCCTTCTTTTTATCTGATTTGCATGCAAGGAGGGCCTGGTATGGCCAACATGACGAGCTCGGTTTCGGCATCGCAGGTTGCCGGTGAGTTGGCGAGCGCCACGTTTGAGGAGATTCCCGCCCTCGTGGAGCATTATCGCGAGGACCCGCGCCAGCAGGTGATCAAGGCTTGCGAACGCGCCCTCAAACGCCATGCCAAAGAGCTTGCCGAGCGCGAGCGCGTCAATGACATGTACGAGCTTATGCATGAGCTTGGCGGCGATGGAGTGGTCGTTGGTGTCGACGAGGTGGGTCGCGGATCGGTGGCCGGTCCTTTGACGGTATGCGCTGTCTGCCTTCCTATGGAGCCGCGCGTCTGGGGCATCAACGATTCCAAAAAGCTCACGCCGGCGCGCCGCGAGTTGCTCTCAGTGAAGATTGCCGAGGTGGCGACGGTGATCGGTTTTTGCCATATCGCGCCCAAGGATATCGATGAGATGGGCATGGCCCGTGCTATCCGTACCGCCGTTGCGGGCGCCGTGGCCGATACGGGGCTCGAGCCCGATTGCGTGCTTATGGATGGCAACCCCTTGGGCGCCGTTCCTAACGAGCGCGATGTGGTGAAGGGCGATGCCAAGATCGCCTGCATCGCCGCGGCGTCCATCATGGCCAAGGTCACGCGTGACGAGATGATGGTCGAGTACGACGCCGAGTATCCCGAGTACCATCTGGCCGAGTCGAAGGGCTATGCGAGCCCCGAGCACATCGAGGCCATTCGCAAACATGGACTTTGTCCGCTGCACCGCGTGAGCTTTTGCGGAAACTTTCTGCAGACTGAGCGCCTTTTCTAGGCCAATTGTGGAGACATGGACCTCTGGGGTTTTATAAACCTGCTGGTAGCGGGCCGTATGCAACACCATTGTTGCGTACGGCCCGTTTTTTGACGGCATTTGGTCAGCTTTTGGTTTGCTTCCGGTACTTACCCGCATGAAAGGTGCCCTCATCATCGGGGCAATGCAGTGTGCGGGAAAGGAGACCCCATGAGTGCCGCAAGCAAAAAGAGCAAGACGCAGCAGCTCAAGGAGCGTTGGGAAAACGGCGAGCTCGACTCCGGGGCGATGACGCCCGAGTTTATCAAGGGACTCAGTCCCCGCGAGCTAGGCATGCTGGGCGAGCTGATCACCATCGACTACTTTAACGAGCGCGGCTACACCTTGCTGGAGCAGGGCTATCGTTGCACCGAGGGCGAGGCCGATCTGGTGCTGCTCGATGAGCTCGACGATGTCGTGGTGATGGCCGAGGTCAAGACCAGACGCGTTTCGCTGGATTGCACCACGCGGGTCTTTCCCGAGGAGGCCGTGGACGCCCAAAAGCAACGCCGCTACCGCCGCATCGCAAGTTGCTATCTCATGGAGCATTATCCGCTCAAGGCGATTCGCTTCGATGCTGTGGGTGTCACCATCCGCGGCGGGCATATCGCCGAGATCGAGCATCAGTACAACGCGTTCGATTGGCAGGTGTCGTGATGGCGTTCGAGACGTTTGCCGTTCACGCGGCCTGCATCCGCGGCGTCGAGGCGATTCACGTCACGGTCGAGGTCTCGCTTGCCGGTGGCATTCCGGGCATCCAGATGCTCGGCATTCCGAGTATGGAGGTGATGGAGTCACGCGGTCGTATTCGCTGCGCGATGCGCTCCGCCGGGTTCGAGATCCCGCGCTCGGGCATTACCGTTAACCTGGCACCCGGCGATATCCGCAAGACCGGTAGCGGCTTTGACCTGCCCATCGCCATCGCGGTTCTAGCGGCCGATGAGCAGATTCCCCGTGACAACCTCGATCGCTGCCTTATCGCAGGTGAGCTTGGTCTGGACGGTACGGTGCTTCCCGTCAAGGGCGAGGTGGCGTTTCAGCTATTGGCTCGCGACATGGGGCTGTCTTTTATCGCCGGCAGGTCCGACCAGCATGTGCCACTCGCGGGCGTAGATTGCGGCTTTATCGACCATCTGTCTCAGCTTGCTCACGGCATGGGCGATGCCGCACGGCACTACTTGGATTCCGAGGGTGTCGAGGCGACCTTTGAGCCCGAGCTCGACTATGCAGACGTGCTGGGGCAGGAAGTCGCTAAACGCGGCATGGCGCTTGCGGCGGCAGGAGAACTCGGCTTGCTCATGATCGGGTCTCCGGGATCGGGCAAGACGATGCTCGCACGCCGTATGACCGGCATCCTGCCCGAGCTTTCCGTTGAGGATCAGCAGGAGGCACTGTGCATCCATTCGGTTTTGGGTGAGAACATTGATGGCTTGTTGGCGGGGCACCGCCCCTTCCGCAGTCCCCACCACAGTATTTCGACCGCAGGCCTTATCGGCGGCGGGCGCCCGGTGCACCCGGGTGAGATCAGCCTTGCTCATGGCGGCGTGCTCTTTTTGGACGAGCTTGCCGAGTTTCCCACTGGCGTGCTGCAGACGCTGCGTCAGCCCATCGAGCGCGGCTACGTGAGGATCGTACGCGTCGACGGGGCTTTTACCTTCCCGTCGCGCTTTCAGCTGCTGGCTGCGAGCAATCCCTGCCCCTGCGGCTTTTTGGGCGATCGCGAGGTGCCGTGTCGCTGCTCGGCGGCGATGGTCGAGCGCTATCGGTCTAAACTGCGCGGTCCTTTGGCCGACCGTATCGACATGATGATCGATGTGACCCGTCCCGACCCTCAAGTGATTATCGAGGGTGCGGAGGGCATGTCGTCGGCCGAGTTACGTGACTACGTTGTGCGCGGTCGCGCCTTTCGCGCTTGGCGCGAATCCCGCATGGACGATGCGGATGCCGAGGCCGAGGATGACGAGACTCGGTCCATTGACGGCGTCGTTTCGACCTTTGAGCTCGATGATGCGGCGGAGAAGTGTGTGCTCGGCCTGTCGAAGCGCACGCATCTCACAGGGCGTGGCATCGTGCGCCTTGTTCGCATTGCGCGCACGATCGCAGATGTCGCCGAGAGCGAGCAGGTGACGCAGGACCACGTGCTCGAGGCGGCGATGTACCAGGGAAGGAGGGACCAATGATGGCTGAGGGGACCTTCGAGCTGCATCCAGGTGACGCGTTGTATCCCGAGACCGTTTTGGAGCTTTCTGATGTACCTCAGACGCTCTATGTGCGCGGCAACCCCGAGGCGCTTTCGACGCACGCGCTCTCCATCATCGGTGCGCGAAAGGCCTCGCCGTATGGTCTTGCCGTGGCAGAGCTTGCGGCGAAGGTGGCGGTTGAGGCGGGAGTGACGGTAGTTTCGGGCGGTGCGGTCGGTTGTGACCAGGCCTCGGGTTGGGCTGCGGTCAACGCCGGCGGCAAACACGTCGTGGTGCTGGGGACGGGCGCCGACGTGGTCTACCCGCGTTCGAGCGCGGGGCTTATTACGCGCACGCTCGATACGGGCGGCGTGGTCGTGTCGATCTCTCCGTGGGGCATGGGTCCGCGCAAGTTTGCCTTTCCGCGTCGCAATCGCGTGATCGCGGCCCTGTCGCAAGCCCTCTTTGTATCCGAGGCGGGTATGCCTTCCGGGACGTTTTCTACAGCCGAGGCTGCTATGGATTTGGGGCGCGAACTTCTTGCCGTGCCGGGGTCGATCCTATCGCCCGAGTCGCGTGGCACGAATTACCTCATTGCGAACGGTGCCTGCTGCATTGTCGACGAGGAGTCCATCGAGATGGCTATCTCTCGCATATACGGCACCCTGCGCTACTCGCGCCCCGATGCTCCCGGCATTGCCGACCTGAATCCAACACAGCAGACCGTGATGCATGCGCTCATCGCCTCTCCGCTCAAGGTCGACGACATCGCGGCGCTCGTCTCACTCGATGCTGTCGGCGTACTCAAACTCTTGGGTTCGCTTGAACTCGAGGGCCTTATCGAGCGCATGATGGATGGAAGGTATGCGCCCTCCAAGTTTGCCCTTCACGCCCAGACGCCCTTCGGTCACAATGGAAAACGTGTCAATTAGAAAGGTGTTTGCAGATGCAGTTCGATCAGGTGACGGTTATCGGTGGCGGTCTGGCGGGTTCGGAATGCGCGATCCAGCTGGCAGACCGCGGGTTTGCCGTAAAGCTGTGCGAGATGCGCCCCCAGGTGAGCTCCCCGGCTCACCATACCGATCACCTGGCAGAGCTCGTCTGCTCCAATTCGTTTAAGTCGACCCGTCCGGATTCCGCGGCTGGTTTGCTGAAGGCCGAGCTTGAGCGCATGGGTTCAGTCCTGCTCGACTGCGCCCATCGCGCTGCTGTTCCCGCTGGTGGCGCCCTGGCGGTCGACCGTGTTACATTCTCCGAGCTCGTCGAGGCTGAGGTTGCCGCCCGCCCCAATATCGAGGTCGTTCACGGCGAGGTCACCCAGATCCCCGAGGGCCACGTGGTCATTGCCGCGGGCCCGCTGTGTTCACCGGCGCTGAGCGAAGAGGTCATGAAGCTCGTCGGTGGCGACGCCCTTGCGTTCTTCGATGCCGCGGCGCCGATCGTCGATGCCTCCACGCTCGATATGGACGTGCTGTTTTCGCAGTCGCGCTACGAGGAGCAGGGGAGCGGCGACTATCTCAACGCTCCGCTCAACAAGGAGGAGTACGAGGCCTTTATCGAGGCGCTCACCACGGCCGACCGCGTGGTGCTCAAGGACTTTGAGGGCGGCGATCTGTTCCAGGCCTGCCAGCCTGCCGAGGAGGTTGCGCGCACCGGCAAGGACGCCATTCGCTTTGGCGCCATGAAGCCCGTCGGCCTCACCGACCCGCGTACCGGACGTCGCCCTTGGGCGGCGATTCAGCTGCGTGCCGAGAACAAGGAGAAGACCGCCTATAACCTGGTGGGCTTCCAGACCAACCTGACCTTTGGCGAGCAGAAGCGCGTCTTCCATATGGTGCCGGGCCTGGAGAACGCTGAGTTCTTCCGCTACGGTGTCATGCACCGCAATACCTTTGTCGACGCCCCGCACGTGCTCGATGGCACCTTTGCCGTGCCCGGTACCGGCGTGCGCCTGGCCGGTCAGATCACCGGCACCGAGGGGTACATGGAAGCCGTGGCGACCGGTCTGCTCGCGGCGCTCAACACCTATGCAGAGGCTATCGGCGCCGATTCCGTCGAGTTGCCCCGCGTGGGCGCCCTGGGTGCGCTCGTGGGCTATGCGACCGATCCTGCCACCGTGGGCTATCAGCCCATGCATGTCAACTTTGGCCTGGTGCCGCCGCTCGAGGACGGTAAGCGCCGCAGCAAGCGCGACCGCTATCAGGCCTATGCGGACCGTGCGCTCGAGGCCCTCGATGCCTACTTGGCCACGCGTTCCGACTTGTTTGGAGGCGACCGGTCATAGCCTTTGACCTGTACGACACCGTCGACTCTTTTATCGCCTATATCGCACGCGTTGAGGGGCTTTCTCCCAACACGGTGACGGCCTATGGCTCGAGACTGGAGCGCTTTGCTGCCTGGTGCGAGCGCGAGGATATTGATGCTTTCGCTGCCGACGTGCGCACCATTCGTCGCTATCTTGCTGAGCTTTCGCGTGAGCAGGTGGCTCCCCGAACGCTTGCGGCGCACCTGTCGGCTATCCGATCTCTCTATCGCTGGATGGCTGCCGAGGGGATTGTCGAGGGCGATGCGGTCTCGGCGATCGCGTCGCCCAAGCTGCCGCGTGACCTGCCGGGCGTCCTTACGACCCAGCAGGTCGAGGCGCTGCTCAAGACGCCTGATACCTCAACACCCGCGGGACTGCGCGATGCGGCGATGCTCGAGTTGCTCTATGCCTCGGGTGCCCGCATCTCAGAGCTTGCGGCGCTCAATGTGGAATCCATCTCATGGTCCGAGCGCACGCTGCGCCTGTGGGGCAAGGGGAGCAAGGAGCGTATCGTCCCTCTGTATCGTCGTGCGCTCGATGTGACGCGTCTCTATATTGAAGAGGGGAGGCCGGAGTTGCTCGCTCGGGCAAAGCGCCGCGACCTCGCTACCGGGCCGCATCCGCTGCTTATATCGGCGCGCGGCAATCGCATGAGCGCCGCGATGCTCCGGCGGCGGTTCCATACGCTGGCGACGCTCGCCGGCATTCCGGCTGACATCGCCCCGCATGCGATGCGCCATACCTTTGCGACCGACTTGCTCGAGGGCGGTGCGGACCTGCGCTCGGTTCAAGAGCTGCTAGGTCATGCGAGCCTGTCCACGACGCAGATCTACACGCATCTCACACCCGATCGGCTTAAACGTGCCGTGGCTCAAGCCCATCCCCGCGGCGAATAGTGGCTGGGACGTCCCGCGCCGCACTCAGGTGTGTGGTTTTGATTGCGGGTTGGCAGGAAGAGGCATTCCTGCTATCATTCATCGGGTTGCTTCACGGCAACATGTTTTTATCACGCACGCGCGGCTACTTCATACCGTGGTGCCCGGGCTTTGGTAGCACATGTCCGGGTTGGTTTTGGAGGATGACCCCGCGCGGAGGCAAACCACAGGAGGTTTAACATGGCTACCAAGATTAATATCCGCACCCTGCTCGAGGCCGGCTGCCACTTCGGTCACCAGACCCGTCGCTGGAACCCCAAGATGAAGCCGTTCATCTTCGGTGAGCGCAACGGCATCTACATCCTCGACCTCAAGCAGACCATCCTCGACGCCGACCAGGCCTACACCTTCGTCAAGAACGTCGCCAAGGGTGGCAACGTGCTGTTCGTCGGCACCAAGAAGCAGGCTCAGGAGGCCGTCAAGAACGCTGCTGAGCGCGCCAACATGCCTTACATCAACCAGCGTTGGCTCGGCGGTATGCTGACCAACTTCGTCACCATCCGCTCCCGCATCAACCGCATGGAGGAGCTCGAGGCCATGGTCGAGGACGGCCGCATGGCTGTTCTGCCCAAGAAGGAGCAGGCTGTTCTCGGCAAGGAGCTCACCAAGCTCCAGACCAACCTCGGTGGCGCCCGCGACATGAAGGGTCTGCCCCAGGCTCTCTTCGTCATCGACACCAAGCGCGAGGAGAACGCCATCAAGGAGGCTCAGCGCCTGAACATCCCAGTCGTCGCCCTGATCGACACCAACTCCGATCCCGACGAGGTCGAGTACGGCATCCCCTGCAACGATGACGCTATCTCCGCTGTCACCCTTATGTGCGAGCTCATGGCTGACGCCTGCCTCGCTGGCTCTGGTAAGGAGCAGGTCTCCGAGGCCGAGATGGCCGCTGAGCCCAAGGCCGAGTAAATCAGTCTTAGTTAATTCTTTTTCATCTCTTTGAAAGGAACCACAATGGCCCAGATTACCGCCGCTATGGTCAAGCAGCTCCGCGAGATGACCGACTCCCCGATGATGGAGTGCAAGAAGGCTCTCGTCGAGGCTGACGGCGACATGGACGCCGCTGTCGACGTTCTGCGTAAGAACGGCCTTGCCAAGGCTGCCAAGAAGGCTGGCCGTGAGACCAACGAGGGCGCTGTCGCCGCGTTCGTCTCCGAGGATGGCAAGACCGGCGCTCTGCTCGAGCTCTCCTGCGAGACCGACTTCGTTGGCTCTAACGCCAAGTTCACCGGCTTTGCTTCCAAGGTCGCTGAGGTTGTCGCTACCACCGAGCCTGCTGACGTCGACGCTCTGCTCGAGAAGCCGATGGGCGAGGAGACCGTTTCCTCCGAGCTCACCGAGATGATTCACATCATGGGCGAGAACATGAAGATCTCCCGCTTCGCTGCCCGCAAGGCTGAGAACGGCGCGCTCGCTTCTTACATCCACATGGGTGGTAAGATCGGCGTCCTCGTCGAGTTCGCCTTCGAGAAGGCTGAGACCGCTCAGGCTGAATCCTTCAAGACCTTCGCTCACGACGTTGCCCTTCAGGTTGCCGCCGTCGCCCCGATCTGCGCTACCCGCGATCAGGTTCCGGCCGAGACCGTCGAGCACGAGAAGCAGATCTACATGGATCAGGCTGCCGAGTCCGGTAAGCCCGAGGCTATCCAGGAGAAGATGGCTGTCGGCCGTCTGGAGAAGTTCTACAAGCAGTCCGTGCTCACCGAGCAGGAGTTCATCAAGGACAGCTCCCTCACCATCAAGAAGTACGCTGAGAAGGTCTCCAAGGAGCTCGGCGACACCATTACCGTCGTTGCCTTTGACCGTCTGGTCCGTGGCGAGTAAATAAGCTCTTGTAGCTGGTAATGAGCAGGCTGTGGGTTTTACTCACAGCCTGCTTTTTCATGGCTCTTCTTAGAGCCTTTGATAGAATGTTGAGAGTTCAATCTAAAGGAGGATCGCTTTGTCCGACATCCGATATAAACGCGTGCTTCTTAAGCTTTCCGGCGAAGCGCTGATGGGCGACGGCCAATATGGCATCGACCCCAAGGTTACCGACCATCTTGCTAAGCAGGTCAAGGAGCTGCTCGCCGTTGGCCATGAGGTCGGCGTCGTTGTCGGCGGCGGCAATATTTTCCGCGGCATGGCAGGCGCTGCCGGTGGCATGGAGCGTGCTCAGGCCGACTACATGGGCATGCTGGCAACCGTTATGAACGCGCTCGCCCTGCAGGATGCCTTCGAGCATAACGATGTTCCCTGCCGCGTGATGAGCGCTATCCAGATGAACGAGATCTGCGAGCCCTATATTCGCCGTCGCGCCATCAACCACCTTTCCAAGGGCAACGTCGTTATTTTTGCCGCCGGTTCGGGCAATCCGTACTTTACGACCGACACCGCCGCGGCTCTTCGTGCGTGCGAGATCGGCGCCGAGATTCTGATTAAAGCCACCAAGGTTGACGGCATCTACGATAAGGATCCCGTCAAGTGCGCTGATGCCGTCCGTTTTGACAAGATTACCTATCACGAGGTTCTCGTCCGCGGTCTGCAGGTTATGGATTCCACCGCTACGGCACTGTGCCAGGATAACCGTATGCCGATTTTGGTCCTCAACATCGATGGCGAGGACACCGTCAAGCGCGCGCTCGCGGGTGAGCCCGTCGGCACGCTCGTCTATCAGGAGGATTAAGCATGGCAGAGAACATCACCGCCCATATGGACAAGTCGCTCGAGTCCCTCAAGCATAACTTCTCCAAGGTCCGTACCGGCCGCGCCAATGCCAACATTCTGTCCGGCATCACCGTCGATTATTACGGTGTTCCCACGCCGGTCACGCAGGTTGCCGCCGTCAAGACCCCCGAGGCCCACATGCTGCTCATCGAGCCGTGGGACAAGGCACTCATCAACGCTATCGTCAAGGCCATCGGCGCTTCCGATCTGGGTATTACCCCCAACTCCGATGGCACCGTCGTTCGTCTGCCGTTCCCGGCTCCCACCGAGGAGCGCCGTCGCGAGCTCGTCAAGGAGTGCCGCGAGTACGCCGAGCAGGCCAAGGTGTCTATCCGTAACATCCGTCGCGACTTCAACAACAAGCTTGAGCGCGATGAGGAGCTCACCGAGGACGATGTCCGTCGCGAGCAGGCCAAGGTCCAGAAGCACACCGATGAGTATGTCGCCAAGGTCGAGGAGCTTCTGAAGGAAAAAGAAGCCGAGGTCATGGAGATCTAAGGTGCAATACGACGAGCATAAACTGGTCGAGTACTTTGCCGACGCCCCTGCGGGCGTCGGTTTTTCCGACCTTGACCTCAATAACATTCCGCACCATATCTCGTGCATCATGGACGGCAATGGTCGTTGGGCCACATCGCGCGGTCTTGCACGCACCGAGGGCCACAAGGCGGGTATCGTCTCCCTTCGTGAGATTATTACCGCCTGCGTGCGTCTGGGCGTCGACGTGCTTTCGGCCTATGCGTTTTCTACCGAAAACTGGAACCGCCCGCAGCATGAGGTCAACGTCTTGATGCACCTGTTTGCCAAGACGTTTATCGACGAGCTGCCGCTTCTGAAGCGCGAAAACGTGCGCGTTGTCTTTTTGGGTGACATTTCCGCGCTGCCCAAGAAGACCCGCGACGTTTTTGAACGCGGTCTTGCCGAGTGCGCCAATCACACCGGCATGACGCTGGCGCTTGCCGTCAACTACGGCGCGCGTGCCGAGATTACCCGCGCTGTCCGTCAGATCGCACTCGACGCTGCCGCCGGTAAGATCGATCCTGGCGCAATTGATGACGACATGGTAGCTTCCCACCTCTATACCGCCGGCCTTCCCGATCCTGAGCTTGTGATTCGCACTTCTGGTGAGCTGCGCCTTTCGAACTATCTGCTGTGGCAGGTGGCTTATTCCGAATTCTACGTCACCGATACCTATTGGCCCGACTTTGATCGTTGGGGCCTTGTCGACGCCATTTTGGCCTATCAGGGCCGTGACCGTAGGTTTGGTGGACTGAGCAAGACCGAGGAGGCTTAATCGTGTCCGATCGTCCCAAGGCATCTGCTCCCAAGACGCCTGCGCACAAAGCTGCCACTGCGGGAACGCCTGCAGTGAAGAGCGGCACCGGTTCGTGGCTGGCGGGCTTTATTACCCGTGCCGCCGCCGGTATCGTCTACGCCGTTGTCTTTATCCTGTGCCTGGTTTTGGGTATCGTGCCCACGGCCATCTTTGTTTCCGTCATGAGCGGTCTGTGCTGCTATGAGTTTTTCCGTATGACAAGGCTCGATGGCAAGATGGCTAACGAGCGCATGGGTATCGCTGCCGCCGTGCTCTTTCCGCTGTCGGCGTTGGGCGATTCGATGCTGCTGAATGCCCTGCTTTTTGCCCTGATGCTCGCTGTGGGCATTTGGTATGTCTGGTCGCCGCGTACCCGCATATCCGATGTTGCCGTGACACTCATGGGTCCCATCTACACCGGTTTTATGCTGTCGGCTATCGTGCTGCTGCGCGATGCCGTGCCCGGTTTTGCCGGCGCCCTGCTTTCGGTGGGTGTTTGCGCGTCTCTCTGGGTCTCCGATTCGTTTGCCTATATCGTGGGTAGCCGTATCGGCAAACACAAGATGGTTCCCAAGATCTCTCCCAAAAAGAGCTGGGAGGGGTTTGTTGGCGGCATCCTGGGCTCGGTTTTGATTTGGCTCATCCTGTGGGCGACGCATTTCTTCAAGCTCAGCCTGCCCTATGCGCTGCTGTGCGGCGTGGTCGTGTCCATTCTGGGCGTTATCGGCGACCTTATCGAGTCGCGCATCAAGCGCGGTGTGGGCGTCAAAGATTCCGGCAACCTTATCCCGGGCCACGGCGGCATGCTCGATCGTAGCGATTCGCTTATCTTCGGCTGCATCACCGCGCAGCTGCTTTTGATGATCGGAGGCGTGCTGTAATGTCCTTCCAGACGACGTATGGCCCCGATGGACGTCTCCGTGTTGCCATCCTGGGTTGTACGGGCTCTATCGGCACCCAGGCGCTCGATGTGTGCCGCCAGCATGCCGATCGCCTGCAGGTGACGGCGCTGTCCGTTAACTCCAGTACCTCCGAGCTCGTTGCCGCTGCCCGCGAGTTCTCGGTTCCGGCGGTTGCCGTGGCCGATGTCGCTCATGGCGATGACGCCGTGCTGCAGGAGTTGCCCGAGGGAACGAAGCTCGGCGTTGGCGCGCAGGCGGTTTGCGAGCTCGCGCGTCGCGACGATGTCGACTGCGTGCTCGTCGCTATTGTGGGCGCCGCCGGTCTCGAGGCGAGCCATGCGGCCTTGACCTCGAATAAGCGTCTTGCCCTTGCCAACAAGGAGTCCCTCGTCGTCGGCGGCGACTTGCTTATGCCGTTGGCGCAACCGGGCCAGCTTATTCCAGTCGACTCTGAGCACTCCGCCATCTACCAGTGCTATCTGGGGGAGAACCCACGCGAGGCTCATTGTATTTGGCTCACCTGCTCGGGCGGTCCGTTCTTTGGCCGCACCCGCGACGAGCTCGACCGCGTGACGCGTGCCGATGCCCTCGCACATCCCACGTGGGCCATGGGTGCCAAGATCACCATCGACTCCGCCACCCTCATGAACAAGGGCCTGGAGCGCATTGAGGCCATGCATCTGTTTAACTGCGACCTCGATTTCATTAACGTGGTCGTGCAGCGTCAGTCCAAGATTCACTCTATGGTCGAGTTCGCCGACGGCTCCGTGATGGCGCATCTCGGTGCTTCCGACATGCGTATTCCCATCCAGTTCGCGTTCTCGTATCCCGAGCGTTGGGATACCCCGGCGCCTCGTATCGATTTCCGCGAGCTGGGGCAGCTCACGTTTGATGCTGCCGACATGGATACCTTCCGCTGTCTGGCACTGGCCGAACGTGCCGGCAAGACGGGTGGCACCATGCCGTGCGTGCTCAATGCCGCCAACGAGGTCGCCGTCGATGCCTTCCTGAACGATGGCTGCAGCTTTACCGATATCGATCGCATTGTGGAATCCTGCATGGATTCCCACGATACGCAGGCGGTCGATTCGTTTGAGCAGCTTCGCGACATCGATGCATGGGCGCGTGAAATGGCTGCGCAGGTGCTCGCCGCAACCCGTTCCTAACCCATAAGGATTGCTTTTTCGTTTTATGGATACTGTTCTGAGCGTTCTCTCATCGGTCTTTTGGGGCCTGCTGATGCTTTCCGTCCTTGTGTTTTTGCACGAGGGCGGCCACTTTTTGGCGGCGCGTGCCTGCGGCGTCCGCGTGACCGAGTTCTTTTTGGGCCTGCCGTGTCGCTTTGACATCCATTACACGTCACGTCGCATTGGAACCAAGTTTGGCGTGACCCCGCTGCTGCTGGGTGGCTACGCTGCCATCTGCGGTATGGATCCGACCGACGTCTCGTGCGCCGATCGCGTGCTCGCGGCTATCTATCGTCATGGTCGCGTGACCGTGGCCGACCTTGCCGCCGAGCTCGAGCTATCCGAGGAGGTTGTGCTCGAGGCATGCGCCTTGCTCTTGGGTTGGGGCTCTATCGCGCCTTGGTATGAGGAAGGGGAGAAGCCCTCGCCGAGCTACTATCCCGCCAAGTATCAGACGCTGCCACGAGATGCGGCGGGTTACACCACCTTGGACGGCCGCCGTTTCGATCGAGAGCATGCGACTACCGAGGGCGATGTGTGGGAGCTGCCGTGCGGCGAAGCCGAGTTCCTTGCGCAAGAGCGTTCGCATACCTATCTGGGCCAGGGTTTTCTCAAGCGCGCCTTTATGCTGCTCGCGGGCATTCTCGTCAATATCCTGACGGGCTTTTTGCTGCTTATGAGCATCTACTCTATTGCGGGTGTCACCGTGCCGATGGATACCAACGTGATCGGTCAGGTTGACGAGGGGTCTATTGCCGCCAAGGCGGGTATCGAGGGCGGCGACGCGATCCTTTCGGTTGACGGAGTATCGTGCTCTACCTGGATGGACGTTTACGATGCCATCGGCAAGGCCGCCGGTAAGGACGATATCGCCATTGAGTATGAGCGCGACGGCAAGCAGCATTCGACCTCGGTTGCGCTCAAAGAGGACGAGCGCCTAGGTGTGTATGCCTCTACGCAGGTGGTCCGTTTAGACCCCATCACGTCGGCTCGCCTTTCGTTCTCCTATGTCGTGCAGACAGCGGAGGGCGTGATGCGCCTGCTCCAGCCGCAGCATACGATGGAGATTCTCGATCAGTCTTCTTCGATCGTGGGCATTAGCGTTATGTCCTCACAGGCTGCTGCTGCCGGCCCTGCCACGTTCCTTTCGTTTGCCGCCCTCATTTCGTTCTCGCTTGGCTTTATGAACCTGCTGCCCATCCCACCACTCGATGGCGGCAAGCTGGTCATCGAGATCATTCAAAAGATTGCTGGCCGCGAGCTTCCGCTCAAGGTCCAGACGATTGTGAGCTATGTGGGCATCGCGCTCTTTGCGCTGCTGTTTGTCTATATGCTTCGTTCCGACGTCCTTCGATTTATCCTGTAGGGGAGTGTTTGGATTGTCTTTATCCCATCCTTTGCCTCGCGAGTTGACGCGCCCCGTGCATGTGGGCGGTGTGCAGATCGGTGGCGGCGCGCCGGTGGTGGTCCAATCCATGACCTGCACCGATACCGCTGACGCCCAGGCAACGCTTGCGCAAGTGTGCGCGTTGGCGCAGGCTGGCTGCGATATCGTGCGTGTGAGCGTGCCCACCGAGGCCGCGCTTGAGGGTTTCCGCATCATCTGTGCCGAGTCTCCGGTGCCGATCGTCGCCGATATTCACTTTAACCATAAGCTCGCCATCGGCGCCGTCGAGGCTGGTGCCGCCAAGCTTCGCATCAATCCCGGCAATATCGGCGATTGGGCTAAGGTCGACGCGGTGATTGATGCTGCGGGTGCTGCGGGCTGTGCGATTCGTATCGGCGTCAATGCCGGTTCGCTTGAGCAGGATATCGCCGAGCGCGATGACCTCACGCAGCCCGAAAAGCTCGTGATGTCGAGCGAGCGCTTCGTCAAGCACTTTGAGGACCGTGGTTTTACGAACATTGTGCTTTCGGCCAAGGCCCATAGCGTGCAAACGACGCTTGATACCTATCGAGCCCTGTCGCGTGAGATTCCCCACGTTCCGCTTCACCTGGGCGTGACGGAGGCGGGGACCAAGCTCCAGGGCACCATCAAGAGCTCTGTAGGCTTGGGTATCTTGCTTTCCGAAGGCATTGGCGACACCATGCGTGTGTCGCTCACAGCCGATCCGGTTGAGGAGCCGCCGGTTGCCTGGGGTATTCTGCAGTCGTTGGGCCTGCGTCGCCGTGGCCCCGAGATTGTCTCGTGCCCCACATGCGCCCGCTGCCAGGTTAACCTTATTCCCATTGCCGAGGAGGTTACCGAGCGGCTTAAGAACTACTCCGCGCCGCTTTCGATCGCTGTGATGGGATGTGCCGTTAATGGCCCCGGCGAGGCTTCTGATGCCGATCTGGGCGTTGCTTGCGGACGTGGTCAGGCCTTGCTCTTTTCGCACGGCCAGATCATTGGTAAAGTAGCTGAGGACCAAATTGTCGATGCGCTTATGGCCGAGGTCGACAAGCTTATTGAGGAGAAAAAAATGACCCGAGCAATGTATATGTCTAAGCTGTATGCTCCGACGCTCAAAGAGGATCCGGCCGACGCCGAGCTTGCGAGCCATCGCCTGCTGCTTCGCGCCGGCATGATCCGCAAGGAGGCCGCCGGCCTGTATTCCTATCTGCCGCTCGCATGGCGCTCAATCCGCAAGATCGAGAATATCGTGCGCGACGAGATGGATGCCGCTGGTGCCCAGGAGCTCATGATGCCCATTATGGTCGACGCCGAGTTGTGGCGTGAGTCCGGCCGCATCGACGCCTATGGCAAGGAGCTTGTGCGCTTTGACGACCGTCACGGTCGCGAGTTCGTCCTGGGCCCCACGCACGAGGAGACCGTCACGGCCCTGGTGCGCAACGAGCTGCGCTCCTACAAACAGCTGCCCGTCAACCTGTACCACATCCAGGATAAGTTCCGCGACGAGTTCCGTCCCCGCTTTGGCCTGATGCGCGGCCGCGAGTTCATCATGAAGGACGCCTACAGCTTCTCCGCCACTCAGGAGAGCCTGCAGGAGGAGTACGACAAGATGAAGCAGGCCTATGCCAACATTTGCGAGCGCTGCTACATCAAGGCCCTGCCCGTTGTCGCCGACTCCGGCGAGATCGGTGGCGATACCTCCGTCGAGTACATGGCTTTGGCCGACGCCGGCGAGGCTTCGCTCGTCTACTGCGACGATTGCGGGTTCGCTGCCGACGATGAGGCCGCAAGCACCAAGGTCGTTGTGACCGAGGGTCCTGGTGACGGTACGCTCACCAAGGTTGAGACTCCGGGCATGGGCACCATTGAGGCAGTTGCTAAGTTCTTTGGGTTCCCCGAGAACGGCACGCGCAAGTCGCTGGCACTCATCGACGCCGAGGGCAAGCCGGTCGTGGCCATTGTTCCGGGCGATCACGAGCTCAACGATTGCAAGGCCGAGCACGTCTTTGGCAAGGGCTATCGCATGATGACCGACGAGGAGCTTCAGGCGAACGGCCTGCACAAGGGCTTTATCGGACCGGTCAACCTGCCCGAGGGCATCCGTCTGGTGTGCGACGAGAGCCTGCGCGATTCCAAGCAGTGGGCCTGCGGTGCCAACGAGGTCGATTATCACTTTACCGGTGCCTGCCCCGAGCGCGACTTTACCGTCGATGAGTGGGCCGATCTGGTCACCGTTGTCGCCGGCGACCCCTGCCCGCACTGCGGCAAGCCGCTCTCCGCTGCCCGCGGCATCGAGGTCTCTCAGGTCTTCCAGCTGGGCACCAAGTATTCCGAGGCCATGGGTGCCACCTTTATGGACGAGGACGGCAAGGAGAAGCCGCTCATCATGGGCTGCTACGGCGTTGGTGTGTCCCGCTCGCTCGCTGCCGTCGTGGAGCAGCACAACGACGAGCACGGTATCGTCTGGCCGGTCTCCGTTGCCCCGTACGAGGTCGCGGTGATTCCGCTCGATCCTAAGAAGGAGGAGTGCGCTACCGTCTGCGAGCAGATCGTTGATGGCCTGTGCGCCGAGGGTATCGAGGTTGTCGTCGACGACCGCGACGAGCGTCCCGGCTTTAAGTTTGCCGACAACGACCTTATGGGCTTCCCGTATCAGGTCGTTCTGGGTAAGCGTGGCCTTAAGAATGGCACCGTTGAGCTCAAGGACCGTGCCACGGGTGAGCGCGAGGATGTGGCGATCGACGAGGTCGTCGCCAAGGTCGCCGAGCTTGTGAAGGCAGCACGCCGTTAATCGACGATTTCGCTTGTAGTTCGATATACGGGACGGCCCCGCATTTCTCCAGATCGGGGAGATGCGGGGCCGTCCTTTTATCTTGTGGCATCCTCGATATCTAAAAGGAAAACCCCACAGCCCATGCGAGCTGCGGGGTTTTCCTTGTGCCTCCGATGCGAAATAAATCGCTCAGATATTACTGATAATCGACGACGTCGATCCAGTTCTTCAAGAACTCATCGTTCACGTTGCGCTTACGAGCGAGCTCGGAAGCGGCGACGATGCTCGTCCACTGACGCACGACCTGCATGGGCATGTCGGCGCGGTCGCAGTAGAGCTCCAGGTAGGCCTCAGCCTGATCCTTGCTGTTGAGGGCAAAGAGCAGGTAGGTGGTAGCAACGTCGGCAGCAGGGGAGCCCTGGGTAGCGTGTGCCCAGTCGCACACATAGAGCTGGCCGTCGTCGCCGACGATGACGTTGGAGGGGTTGAAGTCGCCGTGGCAGACCTTGAACTCCTTGGTCATACCGTCCAGACGCTCCTGAAGGTTGTAGCGCGTGGTGGCATTGAGCTGATCGAGGCTGTCGATCATGCGGGCGAACTTGTCGCGCTGACGGTTGAGCAGCGGGGAGGTGTAGCCGTGGATCTCGATCTGGAGGTCGACGAACATCTCGAGGTACTCACCAAAGCGCTGGGGCTCGGCAGTCATCTTCTCGGCAAGGGTGGTGCCCGGAACCTTCTCGGTCACGAGCGCCCAGCCGTTGGCGTTCTCGAGCTGGGAAACCTCGAGAGCCTTGGGGCTGCGGATGCCGCACTCATTGATGCGGGCAAGATTCAAAGCCTCATTGAACACGTCGGAGACGGGCTTGGTCTCGTTAAAGACCTTGACGATCTTGTCGCCCAGGTCGTAAACGACCTTGTTGCCACGGCGGACGAGCTCGGTCTTGGAATCGGGTAGCAGCATGGTTGCATCCTTTCAACGATGCGATAGAAGCGACGGCGGGGGGGTGTGAAACACCCGTGCACCCCCGCCGTTAAAAACCGTGCTAAAACTAGCAGACGGCGTAGTCCTGAGGCTCGCGGCCGTAGTAGGCGTCCAGGTAGAGCTCCTTGATCTCGCTCATGAGCGGGTAGCGCGGGTTAGCGCCGGTGCACTGGTCGTTGAATGCCTGCTCGGTCATCTCGTCGAGGGTGTCGAGGAAGTACTGCTCGTCAACACCGTAGTCGGCGATGGTCTTCTTGACGCCGATGAAGTCCTTGAGCTCCTCGAGCTTCGTGATGAAGTTCTCGAAGACCTCCTTATCGTCCTTGCCCTCGATGCCGCAGTACTTGGCCATCTCGGCGTAGTTGTGCAGCGCGTTGGGGTAAGGATACTGGGAGAAGGTACCCATCTTGACGGGTGCCTCGGCGGCGTTGTAGCGCATGACGCGGGTCAGGATGACGGCGTTGGCGAGGCCGTGGGGCAGGTGATGGAAGGCGCCGAGCTTGTGAGCCATGGAGTGGTTGAGGCCCAGGAAGGCGTTGGCGAAGGCCATACCGGCCATGCAGGAGGCGTTGTGCATCTCCTCGCGGGCGTGCGGGTCCTTGGCACCGTTCGTGAAGCTGGAGGGCAGGTTCTCAAAGACGAGCTTAGCCGCGCGCTCGGAGAGGCCCTTGGTGTAGTCGGAAGCCATGATGGAGACGTAGGACTCGATGGCGTGGGTCATGACGTCGATGCCGGAGGCAGCGGTCAGGCCGCGCGGGGCGGTCATGCAGTTGTCGGCGTCGACGATAGCCATGTTGGGGAGCAGCGCGTAGTCGGCGAGCGGCCACTTGATGCCGGTCTCCTTGTCGGTGATGATGGCGAACGGCGTGCACTCGGAGCCGGTACCCGAGGAGGTCGGGACGGCGACGAAGTAGGCCTTCTTGCCCATCTCGGGGAAGGTGAAGATACGCTTGCGGATGTCCATGAAGTCCATGGCCATGTCCTCAAACTTGCACTCGGGGTGCTCGTACATCATCCACATGATCTTGCCGGCGTCCATAGCGGAGCCACCGCCGACGGCGATGATGACGTCCGGCTCAAAGAGAGCCATCTGCTTGGCGCCGCGACGTGCGCACTGCAGCGACGGATCGGGCTCAACGTCGTAGAAGCAGTCGTGGGCGATGCCCATCTCGTCGAGCTTGGCCTCGATGGCGCGGGTGTTGCCATTCTTGAAGAGGAACTGGTCGGTGACGATGAAGGCGCACTTCTTGCCCATGACGTTGCCCAGCTCGTCGAGGGCGACGGGCGTGGAACCCTTCTTGAAGTAGACCTTCTCGGGAGCGCGGAACCACAGCATGTTCTCACGGCGCTCGGCCACAGTCTTAACGTTGATCAAGTGCTTCACCCCAACGTTCTCGGAGACGGAGTTGCCGCCCCAGGAGCCGCAGCCCAGGGTCAGAGACGGCTTCATGCCAAAGTTGTACAGGTCACCGATGCCGCCGTGCGAGGACGGGGTGTTGATGACGATACGGCAGGCCTTCATGACGTGCTCGAACAGGCTGATCTTCTCGGCCTGGGCGGGGTGCACGTACAGAGAGGCGGTGTGGCCCGGGCCACCGGCGAGCACCAGGTGCTCGGCCTTGTCGACGGCCTCCTGGAAGTCCTTGGCGTGGTACATGGCCAGGACCGGGGAGAGCTTCTCGTGGGAGAACTCCTCCTTGGCAGGGTCGGTGGAGGTGACCTCGGCGATCAGGATCTTGGTCTTGGCGGGAACCTCGATGCCGGCGAGCTCGGCGATCTTGGCGGCAGCCATGCCGGGGATGCGGTGGTCGAGAGCGCCGTTCTTGAACATGGCGGCACGCAGGGCCTCCATCTCGGCACCCTGCTTGACGAAGTAGCAGCCGCGCTTCTGGAACTCGGCCTTAACCTGGTCATAGATGGTGTCGATGACGGTCACGGACTGCTCGGAAGCGCAGATCATGCCGTTGTCGAAGGTCTTGGAGTGGATGATGGAGTTGACGGCGAGCAGCACGTCGGCGGTGTCGTCGATGACGACCGGGGTGTTACCGGCGCCAACGCCCAGGGCGGGCTTGCCCGAGGAGTAGGCGGCCTTGACCATGCCCGGGCCACCGGTGGCGAGGATGATGTCGACGTCGCGCATGACCATGTTGGTCAGCTCGATGGAGGGGACATCGACCCAGCCGATGATGCCCTCGGGGGCGCCGGCCTTGACGGCGGCGTCAAGCACGAGCTTGGCGGCGGCGATGGTGCACTTGGCGGCAGCCGGGTGCGGGGAGATGATGATGGCGTTGCGGGTCTTCAGGCAGATCAGCGTCTTGAAGATCGCGGTGGAGGTGGGGTTGGTCGTCGGGATGACGGCGCCCACGATGCCGATGGGCTCGGCGATCTTGGTGATGCCGTAAGCCTCGTCGCGCTCCAGGACACCACAGGTCTTGGTGTTCTTGTAAGCGTTGTAGATGTACTCTGCGGCGTAGTGGTTCTTGATGACCTTGTCCTCAAGAACGCCGCGGCCGGTCTCCTCGATGGCCATCTTCGCCAACGGGATACGAGCCTTGTTGGCGGCCATGGCGGCCTCATAGAAGATCTTGTCGACCTGCTCCTGCGTGTACGTAGCAAAAAGCGCCTGGGCCTCTCGCATCTGAGCGAGCTTAGCCTCAAGCGCCTCTACGTTGTCCACAATTGCGGGAGTAGTGTTTTCCGGTGACTTTTTCACCATTTGTGTCTCCTTGCGATCGGAGATTTACCCTACGCCTTGCATGATAGCAAGAAATTATTCGGCGAACGGTAAGATTCCCGTAAAAGGCACACTAAAACGCTTCAACTAAATGAACCGTTTCAACTAATGCTGCATCGCCCCGCTCGTCGGGGACACTCATTGGGGACAGACTTACATGAGTGCTTTCACTCATTTGGGACAGACATCGTTTTGCCATTTTGCCGTTTTGGGCCTGTTTTTGCCGCTCATTGGATATAAATAGGTCACAGGCTCAGCATTTCGCGTTCCTTCTCTCCTTTTAGGTGTTGCCTGTTCAGTTTTGAAAGGAGAGAATATGCCTCGTTCCGCCCGCGCTGTTTCGCTCACCGGCTACTACCACGTTTTTGACCGTGGCAACTCCAAGCAGATTATTTTTGAAGATGACTCCGACCGCTATCGTTTCTTATCGGACATCTCGGACAGGTTTTCACGCCATGAAGTGGCGGTGTTGGCTTGGTGCATTATGGATAACCACTTCCATTTGATGGTTGATGACCCATATGACAACCTTTCAAAGGCAATGCAGTGCGCATTGACGGCATATGCTAAATATTTCAATGGGAAAACGGGAAGAACGGGCCATCTGTTTGATAATCGCTATTCGCGGGTCGCGGTTGAGTCGGACACGCAGGCGGTACAGCTGCTCGATTATATCCATCTCAATCCTGTGAAAGGCGCGCTCGACTCGCTCGAGGCGTATCGTTGGTCAAGCTACAAGGCATACCAGCTGGGCTACGATCCCTTTGACATCTGTGATGCGGCCCCCATGCTCGATATTGTCGGAGGCTCCCGTTGCTATTGTGAGCATCTCGAGGAAGTTGCCGGGCACATCTGGTCAGTGGAGGTTCTTCCACGCCGACGGATCCCCGATGAGGACGCCCTTGCCGTCGCGCACGAAGTCCTGCCGAGCATAGATCCTGCGCTGCTCAAGGCCCTGCCGCGACCCGAGCGTGATGCCTGTCTGCTGAGGCTCAGGCGGGCGCATCTCACGGTCAAGCAAATTGCCCGTATCACCGGTATCGGCGCTACAAGCGTGACCAAGGCCACTGCAGGCTGGAAGGAGGCTGCGTGAGGCAGGGGCCGAATCGCTGCCGGCATGCGTCATGTCTGTCCCAAATGCGTGAAAGCACTCATGTAAGTCTGTCCCCAATGAGTGCAAAAAGGCGCCCTCCGCAGGGGAGGGCGCCTTTGGTAAGTTCTATGTGAACGCGAGGTCTTTGACCCGGAGAGTCCGAGGTACTTGTTGGTAAGACCTTATTTAGGAGCGCGCAACCTTGCCGGACTTGAGGCAGGTGGAGCAAACGTTCATCTTGCGACGGTGACCATCGACGACGACGTAGACGCGCTGGATGTTGGGGCGGAACTTACGGTTGGTGACGCGGTGTGAGTGGCTGATGGAGCGACCGGCAACGGGGTGCTTACCGCAAACTTCGCAAACTTTGGACATAACTGACCCTCCTTGGGCGACAAACGAACATGTCGCGTTAACAAACAAGCCTGAACTATAGCACAGAAGCATGTCTCTGTGCGCAATCTACACAGAGACATTTCTCTTTTGGCGATAGTGCCCACGCCACGGCCCTGGACGTAGATCCGATTTGCGTGCAGCAGAGGGGATTATGCCAGCTCGCAACAAGGTTTTCAAGCGCGTCCTACAAATATATATATGTTTATGGAGCTATTGGCTCCGTTTACGGATTGACTTGTATTTATGCTCGCAATTGAGCCCGAGGTTGGCTACACTATGCCTTGACCATTAAAGGGGTACGAGATACCCACATGGAATTACATAGCTGCCAATGATTTGTACTTCCTGTGGGTGTCTGGTTCCGCTTTGAGCGGTCGGGCATCTATTTTTTTGACTGTGTCAGCAGTCAAGACATGTGAGGAAGGAGATCGATGGGCACGACTTCCCCCAAGGCGGTCATCATGGACGAGACCGCCGTCAACCGAGCGATGACCCGCATCGCGCACGAGATTCTCGAGCGCAACGAGGGCTGTGAAGACCTCGCTCTGGTCGGCATCGTCACGCGCGGCGACCTTCTGGCAAAGAAGCTCGCCGAGGCGATCAAGGAGATCGAGGGCGTCGACGTTCCGCTCGGCAGCCTGGACATCAGCTTCTATCGCGATGACTATGCGACCAATTTCGCTCCCGCGATCCACGCTACCAACATTCCCTTCAGCGTCGACGGCAAGCGCGTCGTGTTGGTGGACGACATCCTGTACACGGGTCGTACCATCCGCGCCGCTCTGGACGCCGTTATGGACCTGGGCCGTCCGAGCCGAGTCGAGCTGGCAGTTCTCGTTGACCGCGGTCACCGCGAGCTCCCTATCTCGCCGGACTTTGTCGGCAAGAACGTTCCCTCGTCGCACGAGGAGAACGTGCACCTATATATGAAGGAAGTCGACGGCCGTACCGCCGTCGAGATCAACGACGTCGCGCCGGGTTCCCACGTGGGCTCCGCGCCGCTGGGAGGTGAGTAGTACCGTGGCGTTCAACCATAAGCACCTGATCGACATTACCGAGTACTCCGAAGAGGACATCAAGCTCATCCTCGAGACCGCCAAGGCGTTCTCCGAGGTCAATGAGCGTGCCATCAAGAAGGTCCCCACGCTCAAGGGCAAGACCATCGTCAACATGTTCAACGAGCCCTCGACGCGTACCCGCAGCTCCTTCGAGCTCGCCGAGAAGCGTCTTTCTGCCGACAGCCTCAACTTCGGCGGCTCCTCGACCTCCACGGTCAAGGGCGAAAGCCTCGTCGATACCGTCGAGACCCTCAACGCTTACAAGATCGACTGCATCGTCGTGCGCGACAAGCACGCCGGCGCGCCCTACATCGTCACGCAGAACTCGCCCGCGAGCGTCATCTGCGCCGGCGACGGCAAGCACAACCACCCCACGCAGGCTCTGCTCGACCTGTACACCATCTGGGAGCACAAGGGTGACTTCCACGGTCTGAAGGTCGCCGTCGTCGGCGACATCTCCCACTCCCGCGTTTGCGGCTCGCTGATCCCCGCCCTCAAGATCATGGGCTGCGAGACCTACGCCGTCGCCCCCGGCACGCTGCTGCCGCCGGCGCCCGAGGTTCTGGGCTGCGACCACGTGACGAGCGACCTCGATTCCGTCCTGCCCGAGCTGGACGTCGTCTACATGCTGCGCGTGCAGCAGGAGCGCCTCGAGGGTGCCCCGTTCCCCACGATTCGCGAGTACCACAAGCTCTTCGGTCTGACCAAGGACCGCGAGAAGCTCATGAAGCCCGACGCGATCATTTGCCACCCGGGCCCCATCAACCGCGGCGTCGAGTTCGACTCCTATATGGCCGACCACCCGCAACGCTCCGTCATCTTGGAGCAGGTCTACGCCGGTATCTGCGTGCGTATGGCTATCCTGTATCTGCTGCTTGGAGGTGCCGATAATGGCCTTGCTTCTTAAGAATGCCCACGTCGTCGACCCGTCCGTCGAGCTTGACGGTGTCGTTGACGTCCTGATTGACGGCGATAAGATCGCCGAGGTCGGCGAGAACCTCGCCGCCGAGGGAGCCGAGGTCCGCGACCTTTCCGGTAAGTACCTCGTCCCTGGCCTGGTTGACATGCACGTCCACCTGCGCGAGCCAGGCTACGAGGTCAAAGAGGACATTGAGAGCGGCACCCGCGCAGCTGCCAAGGGCGGCTTCACCGGCGTGTGCGCCATGCCCAACACCGACCCTGTTACCGATAACGGTACCGTCGTTGAGTTCGTTAAGTCCCGCGCTGCCGAGGTCGGCCACTGCCGCGTCTATCCTTCTGGCGCCATGACCCGCGGCCTTAAGGGCGAGGCTATGTCCGAGATGGGCGATATGGTTGCCCACGGCGCCGTCGCCTTCACCGACGACGGTCGCGGCGTGCAGGGTGCAGGCATGCTCCGTCGCTGCATGGACTACGGCAAGATGTTCGGTAAGGTCTTTATGAGCCATTGCCAGGACGAGGACCTGGTCGGTCACGGCCAGATCAACGAGGGCAAGGTCTCTACTCGTCTGGCCCTCGAGGGCTGGCCGGCGGCAGGCGAGGAGCTGCAGATCGCTCGCGATATCGAGATCGCCAAGCTGACCGGTGCCAAGCTGCACATCCAGCACATCTCCACCGCGCATGGCCTGGAGCTCGTGCGTGCCGGTAAGGCAGCTGGCGTGCAGGTCACCTGCGAGGCCACCCCGCACCACATGTTCCTGACCGAGAACGACCTGGACGAGACCTACAACACCTCGCTCAAGGTCAACCCGCCGCTGCGTACCGATGAGGATGCCGAGGCAATCCGTCAGGGCGTCATCGACGGCACCGTAGACGTCATCGTCACCGACCACGCTCCCCACACCCCGTGGGAGAAGGCTCGCGAGTTCGAGCTTGCGCCCTTCGGCATGATCGGCCTCGAGACCTCGCTGGCGCTCGTGCTTACCGAGCTGGTCAACACCGGCAAGATGGGCATGGGTCGCATGGTCGAGCTCATGGCCATCAAGCCGCGCGAGATCCTGGGTCTGGACCAGGTTCAGGTCAAGGTGGGCTCCGTTGCCGACCTGACCGTGTTCGATCCCACCGCCACCTGGACGGTCGGCGAGGACGGCTACGAGTCGCGCGCCGAGAACTCCGGTTTTGCCGGCCGTACGCTCACCGGTCGTGCCACCGATGTGTTTGTCGGCGGTAAGCAGACGCTTGCCGACGGCTGCATCTGCTAGCATAGCCTTATCGCTTTTGTGCGCGGCGCCCTTGCGGTGCCGCGCTTTCTATTCGCCTGAACCATGCAACCGCATGGGGGATTGGAGCTTCTATGCCCACACCTTCCACTGCACGCATGCACGACTTCGAGGTCGTCTCGAACCAGGAGATCGCCGACGGCATCTTCTCGCTCGTTATCTCGGCCCCCAAGCTTGCAAGTGCGCTCAAGCCCGGTCAGTTTGTGAATATCGCCGTGCCGGGCGATGCTTCCTCGCTGCTTCGCGTGCCCCTGAGCTTCTATCGCGCCGACGCCGAGGCCGGCACCGTCGAGCTGTGGTACGCCGTCGTGGGCGATGATACCCGCCGTCTGTCACAGATGGCCCCTGGCTCCACCTCTAACTTGCTGGGCCCTGGCGGCCGCGGCTGGCTTGTGCCCGAGGGCACCAGGAAGGCGTTGCTCGTCGCCGGCGGCATCGGCGTTCCGCCCGTGCTGTGCCTTGCCGGTAAGCTTGCCGAGCAGGGTGTGGCTGTCGACGTGTGCCTGGGCTTTGGTACCGCGTCCAAGGCCGTGGGCATCGATGAGTTCCGCGCTTTGTGCGACACGGTCAACGTTTGCACTGACAACGGTTCGCTTGGCACGCACGGTTTTTGCACCGATCCTGCCGCCGAGCTGCTCGGCGAGGGCGGCTACGACTACGTGGCCAGCTGCGGCCCCGCTGTCATGATGAAGAAAGTCGCCGCCGCCGCCGCCGAGGCCGGTGCGTACTGCGAGGTGTCGCTTGAGCGCATGATGAGCTGTGGCTTTGGCGCCTGCAACACCTGCAATGTCGAGACGGTCGACGGTATGAAGGGCGCTTGCATGTGCGGCCCCGTGTTCGATGCTTCCAAGGTGGTGGTCTTCTAGTGGGTACCGTGAACATGGCCGTCGATTTCGGCGGCGTCAAGATGCAGAACCCCATCAACACCGCAGCCGGTACCTTTGGCTACGGTTGGCAGTTCCAGAACTTCTTTGATGTTTCCCAGCTGGGCGCCATCACCACCAAGGGTTGCGCTGCCGAGCCCTGGCCCGGCAACCCCGCGCCCCGCATGGCCGAGATTCCCGGCGGCATGATCAACTCCGTGGGCCTTCAGAACCCCGGCGTGGCCGCTTTTGCCCGCGAGTCCGGTCCGTGGCTCGAACAGCTGTCCAAGGACGGCTGTCAGGTCATCTGTCAGGTTGCCGGCCACTCCGTCGAGGAGTTTGTCCGCGCGCTCGAGATGTATGTCGAGCTGTGCCCCTGGGCTGCCGGCTACGAGATCAACGTGAGCTGCCCTAATATCGCCGCCGGCGGTGCCGCCATGGGCTCCACGCCCGAGGGCGCCTCTTCCGTTATGGCTGCCTGCCGCAAGGTGACCGATAAGCCGCTGTTCGTGAAGATGGCGCCGGTCAACGTCGCCGAGATCGCCAAGGCCCTCGAGGCTGCCGGCGCCGACGGCCTTTCGGTCATCAACTCCATTCAGGGCATGGCCATCGACGTTCATACACGCAAGTCCCGCGTGGCCAAGCCCAAGGGCGGTCTTTCGGGCCCGCTGTGCCACCACATCGCCGTGCGCATGGTCTGGGAGGTTGCCCAGGCCGTCGATATCCCCATCAACGGTGTCGGCGGCGTCATGACCGGTGAAGATGCGGCCGAGTTTATCCTGGCTGGCGCTACCTGCGTGTCGGTCGGCATGGCCAACTTCGTCGATCCGTGCGCTTCGCTCAAGATCGCGCACGAGCTCGAGGCCTGGGCCGAGTCCCAGGGCGTGAAGGACATCAACGAACTGGTAGGTGCTTTCGAATGCTAGAGACCGATGCCCGCGACCGCGTAATCGTCGCTCTCGACTGCGACCGCGAGCGTGCGCTCGAGCTCGCCCACGAGCTTTCGGGCCATGCTGCCTGGCTCAAGGTTGGTATGACGCTCTATTACGCCGAGGGTCCCCAGATCGTCAAGACGTTCAAGGACCTGGGCTTTAAGGTCTTCCTTGACCTTAAGTTCCATGATATTCCGCATCAGGTTCGCGGTGCCGCCCGTTCGGCCTCGCTTGCCGGTGCCGACCTGCTCTCGGTTCACGGCTTGGGTTCGGGCGCCATGCTCGCTGCCTGCCGCGAGGGTGCCGAGGAGGCGCGCGAGGACCGCGCCAAGCTCGTCGCCATCACCGTGCTCACGAGCATGAATCAGGATGCCTTGAGCGAGATCGGCGTCGAGTCGCCCGTGGCCGAGGAGGCCGCCCGTCTGGCGAAGCTTGCACAGGCCAACGGCATCGACGGCATCGTGTGCTCGCCGATGGAGGCCCATGACATGCGCGAGTTGCTCGGCCCCGACGCGCTGATCGTGACTCCGGGCGTGCGTCCGGTGGGTGCCGCCCTGGGCGACCAATCCCGTGTGGCGACGCCCTCCCAGGCTATCGAGCGCGGCGCGAGCCATATCGTGGTGGGCCGACCCATCACCGGTGCCGACGACCCAGTTGCCGCCTTTGACGCCATCGTTGCCGAGCTGGTCGAAAACGTCGCCTAAAAGATTCCCTCAAGTCACCACTTTTGGGTCTCATTAGCACAAATTAGCCCCTGTGCCTGCGAAAACTTTCCCATCCTTTGTGTGGAATCGCAGGTCAGGGGCTTAACTTTGACCTCCGTATATTGCACTTTTCGCAGGTATCGTCTAACCTATGGTGCCGTCGATTGGGCATTTAGTGCGTTTGACGTGCTAAAATGCCAATTATTGCATCAGATATAACCCAACTATTTGGAGGTTCGAATGGCACTCCCTCAGCTTACCGACGAGCAGCGCAAGCAGGCTCTTGAGAAGGCTGCCGCCGCACGTCACGCCCGCGCTGAGCTTCGCGAGCAGATCAAGAAGGGCGAGAAGTCCCTCGAGTCCGTGCTCAACTCCGATGACCCCATCGCTTCCCGCATGAAGGTTTCCACCCTCATCGAGTCTCTCCCCGGTTATGGCAAGGCCAAGGCCGCCAAGATCATGGAGGAGCTCGGCATCTCCGCTACCCGTCGCGTCCAGGGCCTCGGTGTCCGTCAGCGCGAGCAGCTCCTCGAGCAGCTGACCAAATAAGTGAGCGCTCAGGATTCAAAGCTCTTTGTGATTTCTGGACCGTCAGGTGCAGGCAAGGGCACGCTCGTCACTCGTGTGCGCGAGCGTCGCTCGAACCTGGGCCTGACGGTTTCGGCTACCACGCGAGCACCACGCAAAGGTGAGGTCGACGGCGTCAACTACTTTTTCCTGACGCGCGAGGAGTTCGACCGCCGCGTGGCAAACGGTGAGTTTGTTGAGTGGGCCGAGGTCCACGGCAACTGCTACGGCACGTTGGTGAGCGAGGTCACGTCCAAGCTTGCCTCTGGGTCGTCTCTGATCTTGGAGATCGATGTCCAGGGAGCCCTGCAGGTCAAGGAGCGTTTCCCCGAGGCCGTGTTGATCTTTATCAAGCCGCCTTCGCTTGAGGTGCTCCGCGAGCGTCTGGTCGGTCGCGGTACCGAGACGCCCGAGACGATCGAGCTGCGTATGGCAAACGCCGCCGATGAACTTGCCCTTGCCGACCGCTACGACGACGTCGTGGTGAATGACGATCTCGACCGCGCGACCGATGAGCTCGTTCGCGTTCTCGATATGCATGAAAGGATCTGAGGTCCGTGTCCGTTGTAAAGCCTTGCATTGACGATCTTCTGGAGAAGACCGATCACAACCGCTTCCTGCTCGCCTCGCTTGCCTCCAAGCGCGCCTGCGACATTAACAGCATGCTGCGTGGTCAGCACAACCGCGTGCTCGCCGTCCAGGATGTCGACGACATCACCATTGCACTCTCCGGTGCCGATACCATCTCGATGGCTATGGACGAGATTGTCGACGGCGATATCTCCTACGACGAGGCCCGTTACGAGAAGGCGCTCGGCCACAAGGTCGCTGAAGCCTAAATGGCAGCTCGCGTCTGCCTGGTCCACTATCACGAGGTTGGACTGAAGGGCAAGAACCGCGCACATTTTGAGCATATCCTCATGGATAACATCAAGGCGGCCTTGGCCGCCTTTTCCGTGAATGCTGTGTCTCGAATTTCCGGTTATATCCTCGTGACCTTTAACGAGCATCAGGCCGACGAGGCGGCGCGCGTCATTCGCACCGTCCCCGGCGTTGCCCGCGTGTCCCTGGCATATCACACGAACCGCGACCCGCAGGAATACTGCGCCGCCGCCGTGAAGGCGCTGCGCGAATTTGGTCCCTTCGAGTCGTTTAAGGTGCATGCCAAGCGCTCTAACACCGACTACGAGCTCACCTCGATTGATATCAATCGACAGGTTGGCGAGGTGCTGTGCGAGGCGTTTCCCGACAAAAAGGTCCAGATGCACGACCCCGACGCGATGGTGCACGTGCTGGTGGTCCAGGGTAGCGTCTACGTGTATGCGCGCTCCGAGCGCGGCGTGGGTGGCTTGCCGGTGGGATCTGCCGGCAAGGTCGTGACGCTTCTGTCGTCGGGCATCGATTCTCCGGTGGCGACCTGGATGCTCGCGCGTCGCGGCGCGGTGTGCGTGCCGGTACATTTCTCCGGTCGTCCGCAGACGCCTGATACGAGCGAGTATCTGGTGCAGGACATCATCCGTGCGCTTGAGCCGGGTGTTCAGATCGGCCGCCTGTACGTGGTGCCGTTTGGCGATTGTCAGCGTGAGATCTCGGTGACCTGCCCCAGCAACCTGCGCGTGATCATGTATCGTCGCATCATGTATTCGGTTGCCGAGCGCATTGCGCATATCGAGGGCGCCAAGGCTATCGTGACTGGTGAATCGCTCGGTCAGGTTGCCTCCCAGACGCTCGAGAACATCATGGCCGTCAATGAGGCCGTGAAGATCCCCGTGTTCCGTCCGCTGATCGGTTCGGACAAGCAAGAGATCATCGCACGCGCTGAGGAGATCGGTACGTTCGATATCTCGACTGAGGCCGCTCCCGACTGCTGCACGCTGTTTATGCCGCGCCGTCCCGAGACGCACGCTAAACTTGATGCCGTGCATGAGGCCTGGGAGCTGTTCGATCACGAGGAGATGATTGAGCGTTTGCTCAAACAGACCGAGTACATCGACTTTGAGAGCAACACGTATAAGGCCCCTAAGACCTTAAAACGCAAGCATTCCGAGCTCGCTCCACGTGAGATTTACCAAGATCACGAATAATGTTGTGTATAGACCGGAGGTGATTTTGCATCGTCGGTCTTTTTCTATCTGGGTATTTGATGACATACGGTTCGTTTGTCGACGTATGCATGAATAAATGGACATTTTCTCGCAAGGTTTTGGTCAGCTTTTGGTTTGACCGTGAAAACTGGTGCGGGCGTGCGGAGTCTGCGGCGCTCGTTTCCTGACACGATGGTGTTGGGAGGTGTTTGCTATGGCGCAGCGCGAGCGACACGAACGGGTTAAACGGATGGATCGCTGGGCAGAAAAACTGCTCGGCCATAAGGCGGTGGTCGTGGCGATTCTGGTTGTCATTGCCGCCGCGAGCGGCTTGGCGATGGCAAGTTTTGGTGGCCACTCCAGCAACGTTTCGTTTGAGCGTAGTGATGAGGCGGGCGCCTCGGATGTACACGGGGCCGGGGATGCGTCACCTGACGATGTCGATGACTCGTCTGCCAAGAGCTCTTCTGCTGCCGAGGTGTACGTCGATGTTGATGGCGCCGTTGTGAGGCCAGGCGTATACCGGCTCAAAGACGGAGCGCGGGTATCCCAAGCGATCGATGCCGCCGGAGGGCTTACGGCCGAGGCGGATGTGACAGGGCTTAATCGTGCGTCCAAGATCACAGATGGTCAAAAGATCTATGTTCCGACGGTGGGGGAGCAACAAGCGGCTGCGACGGTCGGCGGGGCCGAAAGCGGTGCTGCCACGACTCCTGGTGCGGGGTCTTCGTCGGAGCTCGTGAACATCAATACGGCAAGCGCGGCGGAGCTGCAGACGCTTTCGGGCATCGGGCCTTCTATGGCCCAATCGATTATCGACGAGCGGACGCAAAACGGGGCCTTTGCCTCGGTTGATGACCTTATGCGCGTATCGGGGATCGGTGAGAAGAAACTCGCCAAAATCAAAGATTGCATCTGCGTATGAGCGCGACCGAGCGCGAGCATGCGATGCCACCGCGCCCATTGATGCCGTGGACCATAGCCCTTTGTGCCGGCTTGTGTGCGAGCTGTGGTCTGGTGCTTAACGTGGCAGCCGATGTGCTGCTGGGAGAGCGGACAGCGCCCGTCACATTGCTTATGGCCATTCCCGTTGCGACTGCGGCGTGCATCGTATTGGCTCGGTCCTGTATGCGCCTTGTGCGGTGGAAGCGATGGCTGTATGCCGCGGCTCTCGGCCTCGTGGCGGGA
>URGG01000011.1 GCA_900547345.1 uncultured Collinsella sp.
GCCGGTTTGAGCGGCGAGATGGGGTGCCTGAGCGCCGCGCAGCGTCGACCGGTCCGGCGTTCGGCAGAACGCCGGAACCTAATTAGTCGTGATATTCGCCGCGGTCCCACTTCTCGAGGAACTCGTCAAAGAAGTGCGGGTCGGCCTGAGCCTCGGCGTCGGCCTTGTTGCAGGCATCGATCTTGGCGATCAGGGCATCGTGCTCGGGAGTCTTCTCGTAGGGCTCCTCCAGGAAGGCAAGCATGATATCGGCCATCAGGAACTCGCCGGTGATCTTGCCGCCAAAGCCCACGATGTTGGCGTTGAGCTCGCGACGGGCATACAGGGCAGAGGTCATGTCGCGGACCAGGGCGCAGCGGGCGCCGGGAACCTTGTTGACGGCGTTGGTGATGCCGATGCCGGTGCCGCACAGGGCCACGCCAAAGTCGGCCTTGCCGCTGGCAACAGCCTCGCCCACAGCCTTACCGTAGATGGGATAGTGCGTACGGGTGTGGCTGTAGGTGCCGCAGTCGAGCACCTTGTAGCCAGCCTGCTCCAGGCGGTCGGCCAGATAGATCTTCTCGTCCGTAACGATATGGTCGCAACCGATTGCGATGGTCTTCTTCATCAGAACGTCCTTTCGTCTGAATTCACAAGTTGAGGTAGAAGTTCGAGTTCTCGGTGGCTCTCGTTAGGCCATCTTGTTGAGCATGTCGACACGGATCTGGTGACGGCCGCCGGCGTACTGCGCGCGCAGGAACTCGCGGGCGATCTTCTTGGCGACCTCGGTGCCCACAACGCCCGGGCCCATGGTGACCATGCGCGAGCCGTTGTGCTCGCGGGTCATGTAGGCGGAACGCTCGTCGGAAATGTTGGCGACGACCATGCCCTTAATCTTGACGGCGGCCATATAGGAGCCGACGCCGTACTTATCGAATGCGAAGCCCTGGGAATCCTTGTGCTCCAGCAGGTCCTTGGCAACGGCGGTCGCGGAATCGACAAAGTCCGCGGCAGGGGTCTCGGAATAGTCGACGACCTCGTGACCGTCGGCGATGAGCATCTCCTTGATGGACTCCTTCATCGACATACCGTCGGCATCGGAAGCGATTACAACCCTCATGACATCCTCCTTGAGAGATACGCAGGTGCGTAGTTTCTGTTTGGAAGTGTTGAATCGCGTTCAGGTCCGGGCATCTGAATGTGCGGTTCTTCACTGTTCATGTTTATTTGAACACATTCGAACAGTAACTGCAACAACTATTTGTTTATCTTTGTTCTTTTTTGAACAAATACCGTTCACGGATGATTGCTGACCGTTTGAGCCGGGCGCGGACGCAGCGACCATGTGTTCAACAAACAAAAGGGCGACCGAGAACGCGTCTCGGCCGCCCTTCGGCGGTATTCCCCGGTATATACAGCTGTTTTAGCTACTCGGACTGCCCGCCCTTTTTGGCGTGCTTGGAAGGAGCACTCAAGAAACGGCCCGTCAAATAGTTCGCCGGGCCGGAAATATCGATCCCCAGCAGCACGTGTCCTAGCCATAGGAACGCCACGAGCACCAGCAGCGGGATAACGCACGAGGTCACGATCATCACGATGACGCCTTCAATCAGATCGGTCACCTGCCGCACGATCTCATCGGTCATCTGCTTGGCGCCGCTGGTCACCGACGTAACAAGGCTCGATGCCCCATCAGTCAACTGCTCGAACACGTTTTTGGACTCCGTGGCCTCGGATTTTTTCTTGTTCGATTTTGAGCTGGTCTCGGCTGACTTGTCCGTGGTGTCGGCCGCGTCCGCAGCCTTTTGCTCAGCTTGCTCAATACTTACGCGATACGTTTCATCGACCTTTTGCGACACCCATACGCTCGCGGGCACGAGCGCCATGCCGATCACGGCAACCACCAGCACGCGTGTCGCCACACGGCGCAGGACAGTGCTCGTGCTCCAGCGCCCGTGAATGCCGAGCGACACCGCAAAGAGCACCAACGCAAACGGGATTAAGATGCCCAGGCCGACCGACCACAAAATGGTTAGCAGGTATTTCTCTAGGTAGAGCACGGCAAGCACGATACCAAGGTTGCCTGAAAGCTGCGCGAGCTGCTCGGCAACCGGCGTTCCCGTATCGCCCGGCAGCGCGGTAATGCCCGCAGACAGCGCCACGCACGAGGTCGTGAGCGCCAGTACGTTACCCTTCTTTTGGTCGATGACCTCGATGGTGGAGTCCCAAGTTTTGGTATCGGCGAAATGCGGACGAGCCACAAAGCCCGACAGCAGCGCCAGGACCACAAGCGCAACGATAAAGCCAATCTGCAGCTTTTTGTTTGCGCACACGACATCGGACAGGCTGGGCTGCAGCTCGGTTACCGTCGTGTGCTCGGTTATCTGGACAGGACGCCCATGAGCCATCTCGTGCGCGTCTCTTTTTTGTATTGACCCGTTATCCGGCATTTGGATACCTCCTCAGTCCGGCGTTTAATGCGAAAGGAAGTATACCCACCGAGCAAAAATCGAACGGGAGGACGAACGGAGCGCACCAAGACTGTCCCCAATGACCAGTCGTTTAAGAACGTCCCCAATGACTATCTCGGGATGAGTTGCGGTGGAATAGGGATTGTTTTGCGCCCGCCGGCCCCTATTCAGTCCCTATTTCACCGCAACTTGGAGGAGGACAGAAAAAGCCCTGTCGCGGGTGCGGCAGGGCTTTTGGAAGGGAACTTGGTTGTGAGGGCTCGTTAGGCGAGCTTGGCCTCGAGCTCAGCGATGCGCTTGTAGGCATCGATGGTAAAGCGGGCCTGCTTCTCCAGGATCATAGTGGTCATGAGAGTGTCCTGAGCGTGAGCCATGATGAAGGTCATCTCCATCTCGCCACCGCCGGCCTCCTGCGAAAGCAGCTTGGTCTGCGTGTCGTGGGCGCCGATAAGTGCATCGCTGGCATCCTTGTGCAGCTGTTCGGCCTTCTCAAAGTCACCCTCGCGAGCAGCATCGAGCGCTGCAAGCAGATCGGTCTGGGCGTCACCTGCGTATGCGACAATCTCGAATCCAACCATCGAGATTTCTTCTTTGGTTGCCATATTGCGTTCCTTTCACATATGAACCAATGGAGAGCATCGCGTCCGGGCATACGCGCTGCGTTGTGTATGACAGAAACAATAACATTCAAACAAAAAAGAACAGCGCAAAACGTAATTTTGAGCTATGAACGGTCACTATTCGCCCGTGAACGGTTTTTAAACCAATCTGAACAATATCGAACACAATTAGCGGCAACCCAAACAGACCCGCGCCCTAGCGTACATCGCGCACCGTATCGCCCTCGACGAGCACGCCCGGAAACAGCATGTGCTCCACACCGGGTGCAGCGCCCTCGGCGCCGGCTATCTTGTCGACCGCCCACATGCCGACGCGTTTGTTGTCAAAGCGCACCGTGGTCAGGCGACGATCGGGCACGATATCGCCCAAACTATCGTCAACACCCACCACGCTTACGTCCTGGGGCACGCGCTTCCCGCGCGACTCGAGCCCACGGATGCAGCCATATGCCATGGCATCGTTGGAAGCATAAATGGCCGTACAGGTCGGATCGTCCGCCAGAGCCTGACCGGCAGCATATCCACTCTGCGCTGTCCAGTCGCCGCGCACGAGCTGCGGTGGCTCGATGCCATGCGCACGCAATGTCTCGCGCCAGCCTTCCTCGCGCCGCATGCCCGAAAGCGAGCGCTCGGGACACGAGATGAAGCGCACGGTCTTGTGCCCCTGCCCCAGCAAGTACTCGACCACTTGGCGCGAGCAATCGAACTGGTCGTTATCGACCGTTGAACAGAGCGGGTGCTCCAGCATGGTAACGAGCACCGTCTGCATACCGGGCAGCGGCTCAAAGGTGCCAAAGTCCGCCGGCATGCGGTTCATAATCACAACCATGCCGTCCACCGGCAGTGCGCTCATGCGCGACGATGCGCCCTCGAGGGTATACGGATGCCCATCTACTTTAGTGAGGGTGATGGCGTAGCCGTGTTTGTCGGCGGCGGCGGCAAAGCCCTCCATACGGTCGAGGTTGCCGGTGCCAGTAATGTTGAACATGGCGACGCCGACGGTCTTGAACTTGCCGCGACGCAGCGACCGGCCGGCAAAGTTAGGACGATAGCCAAGCTCGCGCATGGCGGCACGCACGCGCTCCTTGGTCTCGGGGCGCACGCTGGGCGAATCGTGCACCGTACGCGAGACTGTCTGCTCCGAAACGCCCGCGAGACGCGCCACATCCTTAACGGAAACCGATTTTTTAACAGCGGCCATAGGTCGATCTTTCTATGTCGACGATGCCATTGGTGGCACCCTACGCAGTCATTTTTAACGCCTTCAAGTATATCCAACGCCTCCCCCACCATACGCTCACCACCCAAAACCTACCGTTCACCGACATTTTTGCTTCCCCAAACGGCTTTTGGCTCCCAAATGTTAACGTTGCCATTGCGCAAACACAGAGCCACCGGGCGGCTCAAACGTTTACGCATAAGGAATCGACGGTTCGCAGGCACAGGAACCACCGGTTCGCGTCTTTTTTTGTGTCGCAAAATGGCAACGTCAACATTTTGGCAACCGAACGCCAAAAGCTACCATCGTTGCTAACCCACCGACTCTTAGGAGCATTGCATGGAGCAACTCATCGCCACCATCGAAAAAGGCCAGCCCTTTTTCAACGCGATCGCCCGCAACAAGTACCTCAAGGCGATTCGCGACGGCTTTATCTCCGTCATCCCCATCATCATCTTCTCGTCCATCTTCTGCCTGGTAGCCTCGGTCCCCAACATCTGGGGTTTCTACTGGCCCGATGACATCAACAACGCCCTGTGGAAATGCTACAACTACTCCATGGGCATCCTGGCCATCGCCTGCGCCGCCACCACGGCCAAGCACTTCGCCGACGCCCAGAACCGCGATCTACCCAAGAACAACCAGATCAACTTCATCTCGTGCATGTGTGCGGCCATCATCGGCTTCTTGCTCCTTTCGAGCGACACCATCGCCACGGACGCCGCCAGCGGCTTCAACACCACCTACCTTGGTTCCAAAGGCCTGCTGACCGCCTTTATCGCTGCGTTTGTGACCGGCATCATCTACAAGTTCTTCATTAAGCGCAACATCACCGTCAAGATGCCCGAGCAGGTTCCGCCCAACATCTCGCAGACCTTCAAGGACATCATCCCCTTCTCCGTCTGCATCACCGTCTTTTGGGTCTTTGACATAGCCTTCCGCGCTGCTTTTGGCTTCTGCTTTGCCCAGGGTGTCATCCAGGTGTTCCAGCCCCTGTTCACCGCTGCCGATGGCTACATCGGCCTCGCTGTGATCTACGGCGCCATGAGCCTGTTCTGGTTCGTCGGCGTCCACGGCCCCTCGATCGTCGAGCCCGCCATCGCCGCCGCTCTCGTTGCCAACATGACCGACAACCTGGCCGCGTTCCAGGCTGGCCAGCACGCTTCCGCTGTCCTGACCCAGGGTGCCCAGTACTTCGTCGTCTGCATGGGCGGCACCGGCGCCACGCTCGTCCTGGTCTTTATGTTCTGCTTCCTGGCCAAGTCCCAGGAGATGCGCGCCGTCGGTAAGGCCGCTATCGTTCCCGTGTGCTTTGCCGTCAACGAGCCGCTGCTGTTCGCCGCACCCATCGTGCTCAACCCCGTCTTCTTTGTCCCGTTTGTCTTTGCCCCGATCGCCAACATCTGGATCCTCAAGATCTTTATCGACTTCTTGGGCATGAACGGCTTTATGTACACCCTGCCCTGGACCGTCCCCGGCCCCATCGGTACCATCATGGGCCTGGGCTTCCAGCCGCTCGCCTTTGTGATGCTCGCCCTTATCCTGGTCGTCGACTTCGTTCTGTACTACCCGTTCTTCCGTGCCTATGACGCCCAGAAGTGCGCCGAGGAGGCCGAGATCTCCCAAGAGGAGCTCGCCGCCAAGAACGCCGAGAAGGCCGCCAAGCTCAACGATGCCTTCCAGGGCAAGGCTGACGCCAAGAGCGTTGCCGCCGGCGCTGCCGCCGAGGCCGTGAAGGCCGACTCCCCCGCCGCTTCTGCAGCACCCGCTGCCGAGGCAACGACCGCCAGCGACCTCAACGGCAAGCGCGTGCTCGTGCTCTGCCAGGGCGGCGGAACCTCGGGCCTGCTCGCCAACGCACTGGCCAAGGCTGCCAAGGAGCGCGGCATCGATCTTGAAACCGCTGCCGAGGCATATGGCAACCATGTCGACATGCTCCCCGACTTTGACCTGGTCGTCCTGGCCCCGCAGGCCGCCAGCTACCTGGCCGACCTGCAGAAGGACTGCGAACGCGTGGGCAACAAGTGCGTCGCCTGCCGTGGCAAGCAGTACATCGAGCTCTCCCAGAACGGCGATAAGTCTCTCGCCTTCGTCTCCGAGCAACTCTCGAAGTAAGTAACGCTCAGGGCCAGCCGACCATCCAAGACCGGCTGGCCCTTCGATTTAGACGATTGGATCATCATGTCCGTTAACCCTGCTAGCGTCACCAACCCGCCTACGCAGTTTCCCGAGGACTTTGTCTTTGGCGGCGCCACCGCTGCCTACCAGGTAGAGGGCGAGACCCGCACCCACGGTAAGGGCAAGGTTGCCTGGGACGACTTCCTGGAGGCCCAGGGGCGCTTTTCCCCCGATCCCGCTTCGGACTTCTACAACCAGTACCCCGTCGACTTGGAGCTGTGCGAAGAGTTTGGCATCAACGGCATTCGCCTCTCCATCGCCTGGAGCCGCATCTTCCCCAACGGTACCGGCGAAATCAACCCCGAGGGCGTCCAGTTCTACCACGATCTCTTCGCCGAGTGCCATAAGCACCATGTTGAGCCGTTCGTCACGCTGCATCACTTTGACACGCCGCTTCCTCTCTTTGAGAAGGGCGACTTCCTCAACCGCGAGACCATCGACGCCTTTGTGGACTTTGCCACCTTCTGCTTTAAGGAGTACGCCGACCAGGTGACCTACTGGTTCACCTTTAACGAGATCTGGGCCGACGCCTCCAACACCTACATCGAGGGCACCTTCCCCGGTGGCGTCAAGGCGCATCTTGCCGAGGCCTTCCAGTGCGAGCACAACATGATGCTCGCCCACGCCAAGGCAGTGCTGGCCTTCCACAACGGCGGCTTTAAGGGCAAGATTGGCGTCATTCAGTCGCTGGAGTTTAAGTATCCGCTCAACGAGAACGACCCCGCCGACATCAAAGCCGCCAACAACGAGCACGTGCTGCAAAACCAGTTCTTGCTCGACGCCACCTTCCGCGGCGACTACGCGCCCGACACCCTCGAGTGCGCCAACCGCCTGGCCGCCGTCTCGGGCGGCACCATCGAGATCTTGGACGAGGATCTGGATATCATGCGCGAGGCCGCGCTCTACAACGACTACCTGGGCGTTAACAACTACCAGTGCCGCTTCTTGAAGGCCTACGATGGCGAAAACGACCTGCACCACAACGGTACGGGAGAGAAGGGCACCGGCCGCTGGCGCGTTAAGGGCATTGGCGAGCATGTGAACAAGCCTGGCATCCCCACCACCGACTGGGACTGGATCATCTATCCCGAGGGCCTGTTCGATCTGCTCGTCTACATTAAGCAGCGCTACCCCAACTACAAGCAGATCTTCATCACCGAGAACGGCATGGGCTACAAGGACCCCTACAAGGACGGTTTTGTGGACGACCAGCCGCGCATCGACTACATCGAGCAGCACCTGCGTTGGCTGCTCAAGGCCATGGAGGTGGGCGTCAACGTGGGCGGCTACTTCCTGTGGAGCCTGCAGGATCAGTTCTCCTGGACCAATGGCTACAACAAGCGTTACGGCTTCTTTTACGTTGACTTTGAAACCCAGAAGCGCACGCCCAAGGCAAGCGCCTACTGGTACAAGCACGTGGCGCAGACCCGTCGTCTGGACTAGTGGCTGGCGGGGTTGCCCGCTCACACAACCTGTCCCCATTTCTCAGCCGGGGGCGGCACGTCACACGGCGCGCCGCCCCCGGTCTTTTTGTTTTTGGGCTGGTCGGGAGCCGTTTGTCTCGATCTGTAACATCTAGCCGAGTTTTTTGGTCCTAGCTGTTACAGATTGAGACGAACAGGATTGCTCTTTCCGAAGAATCTAAATCTGTAACACGTAGCCCGCTTTTGACCGTCTACCTGTTACAAATCGAGACAAACGGAGTAGGACCTAACCCCGTATGTCCCTAACAGTCGAGCGTTCGACCAGCGTACTCGGCACATGAATCGCCTCGATAGACGAGCTCTCTCCAATCGCCGCCTCAAACGCAAGCTTACCGACACCGCGCAAATCAAATCGCAGCGTCGTTAGCCGATTGTGAGGAACAAGTCCCTCGAGTGCGTCGTCGATACCAACCACGCTCACGTCGTCGGGCACGGACAGGCCCGCGTTCTCGAGCGCGGCGATAACGCCCAGCGCCATCTGGTCATTTGCCGCAAGCACGGCAGTCGGCGCCTGCGACCCGCCGGCAAGCACCTCGGCCGCAATCCGCTCGCCCATGGCGTACCCACTGTCCGCACTCCAATCGCCACGCAGCATCGGAGCGGCATCGACATGAGCACGACCCAGCGTATCGCGCCAACCGGCCTCACGAAAACGCGAGGAAATCGAGTTTTCCGGACCCGCCACAAACCGCATATTCGAGTGACCATGTTCCAGCAGATAATTGGTCAACAGCTCGCACGAACCATACTGGTCGGAGTCGATCGTCGTGCAGCGCGGATGCGCATACATGGACAGGATGACCGTTCGCACTCCCGGCTGGGGAACAAACTCCTCAAAATCGGGAGCCATGCGGTTCATGTTGAGAATCATGCCGTCGACGGGTCGCTCGACCATGCGGCGCGAGGCATCGGCAAGTGTATAGGGCTTGTCGCCGCCCATCTCGATCATAGTGACGGCAAAATCGTGCTCGCGCGCCGCTTGCATGATACCCTCGAGCGTCGCCAGGTTACCGACACGTGTGATGTTGTACATGCACAGGCCAATAGAACGATACGACCCGCCGCGCAACGCCGCTCCAGCAAAATTGGGACGAAAGCCCAGCTCTTCCATGGCGGCCAGCACACGCTTGCGCGTCTTTTCCGTCACGTTGGGCATACCGTTGACCACGCGAGACACAGTCTGGCGGCTCACGCCAGCGAGCGCCGCAACCTCTGCCGCGCTCGCCGAATGACCATTCCTTGTCTGCTGAGCCATGCCTTCCACGCTAACCTGCTTCCCAACTATTCCCCGCGCCCATGGCGCATCGTACATACATCGATAACGTGCTCATGATACCCGAGCCATATACCACAACATGAAAACTTCTGTCAATCAAAACCGCTTACCGAACAAATACAACCGTTCGCGGCTGTTTGAAGTTGTTTTGTTTCTATACATCCCAGCCGGATGTTAACGTGCTCATTGTCAAATGTTCACGTGCTCATTTTGGTTCTAATCATTTTAAGATAGTGTTTATCGGGCTTTTTCACCGCTGAACGCTAACCAGGGAGCCTCCTGAGCGCAAACGCACAATATCGAACAGCGAGACGAGAGGGTGTATGCATATGTCTTTGCTAAACCGCGTACAGCAGCTGCCGAAGGGCTTTGTTTGGGGCGCCGCAACCGCCGCGTACCAAACGGAAGGTTCCACGAAGGTGGCAGGCAAGGGTAAGACCATGTGGGACGATTACCTTGTCGCCCAGGGTCGCTTTTTGCCCGACCCGGCCAGTGATTTCTACAACCGCTACGAGGAGGATATCCGCCTTTCTGCCGAGCATGGACTCAACGCCATCCGTGTGTCCATCGCCTGGACCCGCATCTTCCCCAACGGCGACGATGCCGAGCCCCTCGCCGAGGGCGTTAAGCACTACCACGAGCTGTTCGCCTGCTGCAAAAAGTATGGCGTCGAGCCCTATGTGTCCCTGCATCACTTTGACTCCCCCGCCGCCCTGTTCAACCAGGGCGACTGGCTCAACCGCAAGACCGTCGACGCCTATGTGCGCTATGCCGAGTTCTGCTTCCGCGAGTTCCGCGAGGTCAAGAATTGGTTCACCATCAACGAGCTCATCAGCCTCTCGCACTCCCAATACATCCAAGGCAACTTCCCGCCCAACCATCACTTTGATGTGACGAGCGGCATCCAGAGCCAGCACAACGAGCTCGTTGCCCACGCCCGCGCCGTCAACCTGTATAAGGATCTTGACGAGACCGAGCACCTGGGCGGACGCATTGGCATGGTCAACGTCCTGACGCCGGCATATCCTGCCACAGACTCGCCCGCCGACCAGCACGCCGCCGACCTGTACAACGCCTTCTACACCGACTTCATCATGGACGGCGCCTTCCTGGGTCACTACTCCGCGCGCACCCTCTCACTCATCAACGAGATTCTGCGTGCCAACAACGCCACGCTTACGGTTGAGGACAGCGACATGGAGGAGCTCGCCAAGGCGGCGCCCCGCAACGATATGTTCGGCCTCAACTACTATCAGTCGGCGTTTATCGCCGCCTACGATGGCGAGTCCACCAACAGCTTTAACGGCACCGGAGACAAGGGCACCTCGTGCTTTAAGTTTAAGGGCGTCGGGCAGCAGGTCGATATGCCGGGTATCCCCACCACCGACTGGGATTGGCTCATCTACCCGCAAGGCCTCTACGACACGCTCAAGCACATCAGCGCCACCTATCCCAACCTCCCCGTCATCTATATCACCGAAAACGGCCTGGGCCACAAGGACCCCGAGCCCGACGCAAACGGCATCGTCGCCGATCCCGAGCGCATCGACTTTGTCGACCAGCACATGGAGAAGGTGCTCCGGGCGCGCGCCGAGGGCGTCGACGTCCAGGGCTACTTTATCTGGAGCCTGCAGGACCAGTTCTCGTGGGCCAACGGCTATAACAAGCGCTACGGCCTGTTCTACATCGACTTCGACACGCAAAAACGCTACATCAAGCAGTCGGCACTCTGGTACAAGGAGCTCGCCGACACTATGGCGGACGCGCAGTAGCGCATCGCCTCGCTTTCCCCCGAGAGGGGAGCGGCCCTATGCGATACAAACCCAGCCGCTCCCCTCTCTCCCCCTGGGACCGACCCCGCCTGCACCCGGGCTTTTAGCAAGCGGGAGACCATATAGGTTTTCAACGTCCATGCCATTAAGATTTCATGCAAAGAGGAGCGTGAACTATGGAATCGATCGTTAAGTTCTTGGAGAAAGGTCAGCCGTACTTCGACAAGGTCTCTAAGAACATCTACCTTCAGGCCATTAAAGACGGCTTTTTGGCAGCAATGCCCATCATCCTGTCTTCTTCTGTCTTCCTGCTTATTTCGACCCTGCCGGGCGTTGTCGCCACGGTCGGCGGCTTTACGCTGCCCGACTGGTGGAGCGTCGACGTCGTGAACTTCTGCAACAAGGTTTACAACTTCACGATGGGCGTCGTGGGCATCATGGTCGCCGGCACCACCGCAAGCGCGCTGACCGGCTCCAAGAACCGCCGCATGCCTGCCGGCAAGGCCATCAACGCCACGAGCACCATGGTCGCCGCCATGTGCGCTATGCTCATCTTGGCCGTTACCCAGACGAGTGCCAAGATCGACGGCGCCGATGTCTCGGTGTTCTTTACCGACAACATGGGCACCAAGGGCCTACTGAGCTCCTTTGTCGCCGCATTTGCCACGGTCAACATCTATGCCTTCTGCATTAAGCGAGACATCACCATCAAGCTGCCCAAAGAAGTCCCCGGCGCCATCGCCCAGAACTTCCGCGACATCTTCGCCTTCAGCTTCTCCATCCTGTTTGTCGCCGTCATCGACGTTATCTGCCGCACCTGCTTGGCCGTCCCGTTTGCCAACGTCATCTCCACGCTGGTGAGCCCGCTGTTCGCCGCTGCCGATTCCTACGCCGGCCTCGCCCTCATCTGGTTCATGATCCCGCTGTTCTGGTTCATGGGCATCCACGGCCCCTCGGTCGTTAAGCCTGCCCTCAACGCCGCGCTGTTTGGCAACATCACCACCAACCTCGCCACGCTGCAGGCCGGCGGTCACCCCGCCCTCGCCCTGACCGAGAACTTCGGTAACTACATCGGCGAACTCGGCGGCACCGGCGCCACGTTCATTGTCCCGATCATCTTCCTGCTCTTTATGCGCTCCAAGCAGCTCAAGGCCGTCGGCAAAGCCTCTGTCGTACCCGTGATGTTCGCCGTCAACGAACCGCTGCTGTTCGCCGCGCCCATCATCCTCAACCCGTACTTCCTGATCCCGTTCCTGTTTGCCCCCGTGGCCAACGTCCTCATTGGTAAGTTCTTCATCGACTTTTTGGGCATGAACGGCTTTATCTATGCCATGCCGTGGGCACTCCCCGGACCGATCGGCACCTTCATCGACACCAACTTCCAGCCGATCTCTCTGGTCCTGGTTGTCGTCCTGCTAGTCGTTGACTTCTTAATCTACTACCCGTTCTGCAAGGCCTACGACAACGTCCTGTGCAAGCAGGAGGCCGAGACCCTGGCCGAAGAAGAGGCCGAGGAGACCAAGGCCGTCAAGACCGCTGCCGCCCCCGCCGTTGAGGCTCCTGTTGTCGAGACCGCTTCTGCCACTGAGGCCTCCGCAGCTCCGTCCGCCCTTAAGGGCAAGGATCTGAGGGTTCTGGTTCTGTGCGCTGGCGCCGGCACCTCTGCGCTGCTCGCCAACGCGCTTAAGGAAGGCGCCGACGAGCTGGGCATCGACATTACCGCCAACGCCGGTGCCTACGGCAGCCACTACGCCATCATGGACCAGTACAACGTCATCGTCCTGGCTCCGCAGGTTCGCACCTATTACAACGAGATGAAGGCCGACACCGACCGCCTGGGCATCACGCTGCTGTCGCCCAAGGGCAAACAGTACATCGACCTCACTAAGGATCCCAAGGGTGCCGTCGCCTGGATCGAGGAAAACCTCGAGGCATAAGACGCTGACGCCACCTGCCGCTCGCAGAAAAAAAATGGCCCGTGCATCGATGCGTGATGCGCGGGCCATTTTGTTTAGACCGCACCCGTCCTCCTGTTCATCTTAATCTGTAACATCTAGCCGAGTTTTTGGGTCCCAGCTGTTACAGATCGAGGTGAACGCACAGGCCAAGCCAAAAATCTCAATCTGTAACATGTAGAGCGCTTTTGACCGCTTAGATGTTACAGATCGAGACAAACAGATGGGTCAATCCAATCAATCTAGATCTGTAACACCTGGCTGGTCATTTCACTCCTAACTGTTACAGATCGAGACAAACGGAATAAGCCGGGCCGAATTGTCTAAATCTGTAACATCTAGCCGAGTTTTCGGGTCCCACCTGTTACAGATTTAGACGAGCAGGCCGAGCACGTCTACGCCCGCAGATCCCTTACGCTGGAACGCTCGACCAACACGCCCGAGACGAGCGTACGGCTTCTGGAGCTCGGGGCTTCCAGACCTGCGACGACCTCGTTAAGCGCACGGATGCCCAGTTCGCGGTGGCGAAACTTCACCGACGTCAGAATCGAGTTGGGAATCGTCTTGTAGAGCTCATCGTCGAAGCCGATCACGGACACGTCGTCGGGCACATTGAGCCCTTTGTCACGTAGAGCCATCATCACGCCGTTTGCCATGCAGTCGTTAGCAGCGATGACCGCCGTGCAATCGGGCTTATCGGCAAGCACAAGGCCCGCGGCATAGCCACTATCCGCATTCCAATCGCCTTGCAGAGGCTCGGGCGGCTCAATGCCACGTGCCTCGAGTGCCGCTCGCCAACCTTTCATACGGCACTGGCTCGACAGTGATTCTTTCTTACCAGAGACGAAGTACACGTTCTTGTGCCCGTGGTTCAAGAAGTACTCGCACGCCATGCGCGCGCCGCCCTCTTGGTCGTCACTGACGGTAGAGCAGGTAGGATGTTCCATCGGTGTGATAATCACCGTCTTGAGGTCTTTCGGCGCCTCAAAGGTATCAAAGTCATCGACCATCTGGCGCAGGTTGAAAATCATGCCGTCGACGGGGAGCTGCGACATTCTACGCGCCGCTTCGGCAAGGGTCATCTTCTCCCCCGCCCGCTTTTTGATCATCGTAAGAGCAAAGCCTCGCTCTTCGGCGGCATCGGCGATACCGTCGATCATGTCCACGGCACCGCCCGACAAGTGGAACAGCACGACGCCGATGCACCCGTAACGGCCCAACTTGAGCGAACGCGCGGCAAAGTTGGCTCGAAACCCGAGCGCCTCCATGGCCGAATGAACCTTATCGCGTGTCGACTCTCGCACGCTATCGGGCTCGTTAATCACGCGCGAAACCGTCTTGAGAGAAACACCAGCGGCAATCGCCACATCATTCATTGAGACATTTTTCTTGTCCATCGTTGCCACTGCTTCTCCAGTCGGTTTTACATCGCTTGTTTTTGCGTTCTAGCATACACTACCTGCCTGACTGATAAATCAACCGTTTACCGAACAATATCGACCGCTCACCCGTATATCCTTATTGCTCTTCCAAAAATGTCTTACGTTGTCATTAACGAAATGACAACGTTGTCATTTCGCAATGCCTTCCTTAAGCAGGAAGGTTTCCGGGCAGTCCTGACCATCCATCGACGACCAGTTCCATCCACATGCATCGCGCATCAAGTAGCAAAGGAGCTCTATGGACGCCATCGTAAAGATGCTCGAAAAGCATCAGCCGTTCTTTGAGAAGATCTCGAGGAACATCTACCTCCAGGCTATCAAGGACGGATTCCTTGGGTGCATGCCCATCGTCCTCACCTCTTCGATCTTTCTGCTCATTGCCACCCTTCCCGGCGTAGTCGGCATCACGCTGCCCCAGCCGCTCATCGACTGGTGCAACAAGCTGTACAACTTCACCATGGGCGTCATGGGCATCATGGTCGCCGGCACCACTGCCAAGAACTTTACGGCTTCCATGAACCGTCGCATGCCCGCCGGCAAGGTGCTCAACGACGGCTCCACCATGGTGGCCGCCCAGTGCAGTATGCTTTTGCTCGCCGTTACGCAGTTCACCACCAAGTTCAACGGCTCCGAGCTTTCGGTCTTCGACTGCACCAGCATGGGCACGCGCGGTCTGTTCTCGGCCTATATCGCCGCGTTCATCACCGTGTGGGTCTACAAATTCTGCGTCTCTCGCGATCTGACCATTAAGCTGCCCAAGGAGGTCCCGGGCGCCATCGCTCAGAACTTCCGTGACATCATCCCCTTTGGCGGCGCCGTCATCATCTGCGGCATCATCGATGTCGTCGTGCGCAACCTCATGGGCGTTCCGTTCTCCGAGCTGCTCATCAAGCTGCTCTCCCCGCTCTTCACTGCAGCAGAGACCTACCCCGGACTCATCCTTATTCAGGCAGCCACCGCGTTCTTCTGGTTCATCGGTGTCCACGGTCCTTCGATTGTCCAGCCGGGCATCGACCCCATCCGTCTTGCCAACCAGGCCGAGAATCTGCAGGTTCTGCTGGCCGGTGGTCACCCCGCCCATTCCCTCACCTTCAACATGTCGCTCGTGGGTGAGTTCGGCGGCACCGGTGCCACGTTCATCGTGCCGCTTCTGCTGATTCTCTTTATGAAGTCCAAGCAGCTCAAAGCCGTCGGTAAGGCCTCGATTGTTCCTGTTGCCTTCGCCGTCAACGAACCGCTGCTCTTTGGCGCGCCGATGATCCTTAACCCCTACATGCTCATCCCCTTTGTTGCCGCCGGCTGCGTCAACGTGAGTGTTGCCAAGTTCTTTATCGATAACGTGGGCATGAACGGCTTCTCCTTCGTGGTGCCTTGGGCTACCCCTGCCCCCATCGGCATCTTCATCACCACGAACTTCCAGCTTATCGCCCTGGTATTTGTCGCGATCATCATCTTGCTGGACGCCATCATCTACCTACCGTTCTTGAAGGCATACGATAAGCTGCTCTGCGACCAGGAGGCCGAGCGCGCCGCCGAGCTGGGTCTTGAGTCCGATGGTGCTGCCACCATCGCCGCCAGCACCTCTGCGCCCACTGTCGAACAGACTACCGCTTCCGTCGAGCCGACCGCCGCTGCCGCCGACAGCGAGCCTGTCGCCGATCAGCCCGAGCCCGCAGCCGACGCATCCGCTAAGAAGGATGTCGACGGTCTGAAGGTCCTCGTCCTGTGCGCCGGCGCCGGCACCTCTGCCATGCTTGCCAACGCCATCAAGGAAGGTGCTGCGCAGACCGGAGAGAACATCGCTTCCTCCGCAGGCGCTTATGGTCAGCACACTGCCATCATGGATCAGTACGACGTTATCGTGCTTGCCCCGCAGGTCCGTAGCTACTACAACGACATGAAGGCCGACACCGATCGTCTGGGCATTAAGCTGCTCGCCCCGCGCGGCAAGGAATATATCGACCTTACTCGCGACCCCGCTGGCGCCATTAAGTGGCTCCGCGAGAACCTCGACTAGTTTCCTCCCTCTGTTGGTGCCTGGATCCCCAGTTCGGGCACCTCTCCCTATTCGTATTCCACAGAAAGGATGACTCATGACCAACCCCATGCAGTTCCCCGACGGCTTTGTGTTTGGCGGCGCCACCGCCGCTTACCAGGTTGAGGGCGAGACCCGTACGCACGGCAAGGGCAAAGTGCCCTGGGACGATTTCCTGGCTGCTCAGGGTCGCTTCTCCCCCGACCCCGCAAGCGATTTCTACAACAAGTACCCGGTCGATATCGACCTGTGCCAGCGCTTCGGCATCAACGGTATCCGTGTCTCCATCGCTTGGAGCCGCATCTTCCCCAATGGCACCGGCGAGATTAACCCCGAGGGCGTCGCTTTCTATCACGAGCTTTTCGCCACCTGCAATAAGGCCGGCGTTATCCCCTATGTCACGCTCGATCACTTTGATACACCTGAGGCCTTTTACCAGAACGGCGGCGAGGGTTTCCTGACGCGCACGACGATCGACGCCTTTGTCGAGTACGCCAAGTTCTGCTTTGCCGAGTTCACCGAGGTCAAGCACTGGTTTACCTTTAACGAGATTCCCGCGACCGCCGAGGGCAGCTTTATCGTCGGCAACTGGCCGCACGGCGAGAAGTATCGCCTGGACAAGGCTTTCCAGCTCATGCACAACATGATGGTGGCCCACGCCAAGGCCGTCGTCGCCTTCCATGAGGGCGGCTTTGAGGGCGAGATCGGCATTGTCCAGAACCTAGAGCCCAAGTATCCCCTCGACCCCAACAACGCCGCCGACTGCGAGGCAGCTCGCATGGCCGACGTCATCAACAACCGCTGGGTACTCGACGCCACCTTCCGCGGCCACTATGCAGCCGACACCATGGAGGCTGCGACCAAGCTGGCCCATATCGCCGGCGGCGAGCTCGACGTCCGCGACGAGGACATCGCCGCGCTGACCGCCGCGCTCCCCTACAACGATTGCTTGGGCGTCAACACCTACAAGTGCCAGTTCCTGCGTGCCGCCGAGGGCGAAAACGACATCAACCACAATGGCACCGGCGACAAGGGCTCCTCGCACTGGTTCCTCAAGGGCGTGGGCGAGTCATGCGTGCGCGAAGGCGTACCCACCACCGATTGGGACTGGATCATCTATCCCGAGGGCCTGTACGATCTGCTGCTGCGAATTAAGAACGATTACCCCAACTACAAGAAGATCTACATTACCGAGAACGGCATGGGCTATAAGGACGACTTTGAGGACGGCTTTATCGACGACGCCCCTCGCATCGACTACATGCGTCAGCATCTCGCATGGATTCTCAAGGCAATCGACGGCGGCGTGAACGTCGACGGTTACTTCGTGTGGTCGCTGCAGGACCAGTTCTCCTGGACCAACGGCTATAACAAGCGCTATGGCCTGTTCTACATCGACTTTGAGACCCAGAAGCGCTATCCCAAGGCGAGCGCGTACTGGTACAAGAACGTCGCGGAGACCGGCCTGCTCATGGCCTAGTTTCCGCCGCATACCCCCTGTCGGCCGCATACGAATCCCTCCACGGGTTCGCATGCGGCCTTTTTGTTTTGGCTCGGACCTGAGCGGGCCGTTTGTCTCAATCTGTAACATCTAGCAGGGATTTTCGGCCCTAGCTGTTACAGATCAAGACAAACAAAACGCCCGAGCAGAAATATCTCAATCTGTAACACATAGCCCACTTTCGACCGTCTACCTGTTACAGATCGAGACAATAAGATAGTCAAATCCGAACTTTCCAAGCAGTTATGAACCATGGTTTCCAGTTTTCGGTATCACGAACATACTTTCGGTATCATTTAATGATATTATGATATCGAAAGTATGTTCGTGATACCGAAAGGAGCCGCATGCGTCAGTTCGATTACACCACAGTCCCAGCGGAACTCGAAGCAACTCCAATCACCAACCTCCTCCTCTCGATACGCGAGCATAAAGGCCGTCAGCTTGCTCTGAGTCAAGTCAAACCCGAGCTTCTATCGTCCCTAATGGAGGAGGCTAAGATCCAAAGCACCCGATCCTCCAACGGACTTGAAGGAATTGTTACCACCCAAAAAAGACTCAAAGCGATCATGGCGTATTCCGCCAAGCCAAGCTCCCGTGCAGAGGAAGAAATCGCTGGATACCGAGATGTGCTGTCGCTTATTCACGAGCAACACGATTCCATTCCCGTAACGCCATCGGTCATTCTGCAGTTGCATCGTGACCTCATGGCGCACACGGCAATCTCGTATGGAGGCCATTGGAAAGATGGCGATAACGAAATCGTCTCCATTGACGATCAAGGTAATCGATTTGTGCGCTTTAGGCCCCCTTCGGCTCTAGCAACCCCGGGACTTATTAAAGAAGCCTGCCAGTCCCTCAACGATGCTTTATCTCGCCAAGTTTGCGATCCCCTCCTTATATCGCTCCGCTTTATCTTCGATTTTGTTAGCATTCATCCCTTCAACGATGGCAATGGCAGGATGAGTCGGCTCCTTACAACGCTGCTGCTCGAAAAGACTGGATACGACGTTGCGCGTTACATCAGCATCGAGCGACTTATTGAAGACAACAAAGCGCTTTACTACAACGCCCTCGCTGCAAGCTCCACTGGATGGAATGAAAATCAAAACACCGAAGTACCCTTTATCCGTTTCATGCTCGGAACAACCCTGGCCGCCTACCGACAGCTCGAGCAGCGTACCTTAATTGAATCAAGCACTCGTCCCATGTCGAAGCAAGCGCGCATCGCTGTTCTATTTCAACAGAGACCCGGCGTCATTAAGAAATCCGACATCCGGTCCAACTGCCCCGATATCAGCGAGGTAACCGTTAAACGAACCCTCGGTCAGCTTGTTAGTTGCAGCGCAATCGAAAAAACAGGAGCGGGTCGTTCGACGGGCTACATACTCAAAGACGCCCATGCTCTAGAACTATTCTTACAAGCCACAATACCCGATGGCGAGGCCGCAATAACAAAAGAGTCTCCAAAGGATAAACTCCTTGAACGTGTAAACCACGCCGAGGATGAAAGCAGAGAAGGGCTCTATGAAGACTACGATTCATTCTCAATGGACATAAAGACGAAATACGGAGTCTAGTCATATCTCAGAATAGCCTCATCCTTGTTGCCCAAAGTCATTTACGCGTCATTTTAAAGCGGTACCCCTGCGCCGGCAGGGGGGGGCAGAAGTATCGCCTGCCGATCTTGCTGGAGTCGGCGATGAGGTAGCGCGTATCGGCCTTGCTAAAGGCGAGCTGCTGGATGCGGCCCTCGTCCATGTTGGACGTGGACACGTCGCTGTCCAGAATGCCGTTGGCACCGATAAACGCCGTGTCAATCCCTAGTGCGCGCAGGGCATCCTCGGCCATGGGGCCCACAAAGGCGGCGGTGCGGCGACGGTACATGCCGCCCACCAGGCACAGCTCGCAATCCTCGCGCGCCTCGAGCAGGCTAAAGGCCGAAAGCGAATTGGTCACATAGATAGAAGGCAGTTTGTCGGTGACTCGGAGAGCGCCAATGCGATCTCACGACGGTTGCGCTCATTGTCTCAATTAGATACCCAACGAAATACGGCCCCGCAGCTCAATAAGCTGCGGGGCCGTACCATATACCGACGAATCAACGACGAAGTGCATCCACTATTTGGCCAGCTCCTGAACGATCCAGTCAATTGCACCTTCGGGATCGTTGGTAAGGTCGATATACTCCTTGCCCCTTGTGGTGAGCAGTTTAATTCCAAGGCGATCAGTATCGGCCTTCATAGCGTCATAGTACATGCGTGCCTGGGGCGCCAGAACAATCACGTTGTACTGATCCATCGTCTCATAGTGGCTTCCGTACGCACCGGACTGAGAAACCAAATCGATACCCTTAGCAGCGGCACCTTCGCGAAGAGCATTTGCCAAGAGAGTCGAAGTGCCGGCACCCTGGCAAAGCACAAGCACGCGGATCTGCTCCGCCTTGTCCTTTACCGCCTCGAGAGCTTTTGCGACATTTTCCTGTGCGGCAATAGCATCTGCATCCGAGTTTCCTGCAGTCTCCTTTGCAGACTCTTCCAAACAAAGCTGATGGTCATACGCCTTGCAGAACGGATAGTAAATCACAAAGTCAACGACCAACAGCACTGCCATCAATACGAGAGAACGCAGATCGAGACCCGTGGTGAGGAACGCACCAATTGGGCCGGGAAGCGCCCACGGCATGGTATACATGGGGGCGTTCATTCCAATGACGTCAATGAAAAATTTACCGATAATGGCGTTGACCATAGGAGCCACTAGGAAGGGCACGAACATATAGGGATTGAGAACAATCGGCATACCGAAGATAACGGGCTCGTTAACTCCAAAAATCACCGGGATAATCGATGCCTTGCCCATGGCTTTAAGCTGCTTGGAGCGCATAAACATGATCAGGATAATAGGAACGATGAACGTGCAGCCAGAACCGCCCAGACCGCCGATGAAGCTTGTAAAGTCCTGCGTGAGAGCAATTGACGGGTGTCCACCTGCTTGGAAAACCTCAAGATTGGTAACGGTATTGCCGTAGAGCGCAGCATTGATCGGACTCATGACAACCGAAGCACCGTGGATACCCATAAATTGGAAAAGCGCGACCGCGCCTTCGATAAGCGCCATGCCAGGATAGGTGTCGACCGCGGAGAACAGCGGCGAGATGAGAGCGGATACCAAATTGGCAAACGGCACAGCAAGCAGCTTGCGGCTCGCAAGATCGATAAAAGCGCACGCAAGGATCGAAAACCCAAATGCAAAGATATCGCGAAAACTCTGCGCAATAGAGCCAGGGACCTCTTTGGGAAGCTTGATCGTCACATTATGGCTAATGCACACCTTATAGATATTAACGGTCAAGAATGCGGCTACGAACGCAGCGAGAAAACCCTTGGTTCCCATATAGCCGGTTTCAAAAACAGATGTATCTGCTCCGCCAATCGAGACAACATCGTTCGTCACCGATAGCAAGAGCATGCCGCACATGGCACAAACCATGCACGAGGTGGGGTTGAGAGATTTACCCGAAGGCATGCGACGGTTCATCGACATGGCAAGTGAGCTCGCCGTGGTGCCGGCCACCATAATGCCAAGAAGTCCCATGGTATATGCATAGATTTTATTGAAGAAATCCAGCACCTCAGACGGAAGCGTGATGCCTACATAGGCAGGGAGCGTCGAAAGAAGAAGGAACAGGCTCGAGAACAGCACAATTGGCATATTCGAGAGAAAGCCATCCTTAATCGCCACCAGATAAATGTTCCTCGAGATTTTGTCGAAGAGGGGCTGGTGTTTTTCAAGGAATTTGACGATAGCGTCCATAACACATCCTTTCATGATTCCCGGGCACACAACGATTTATCCGGACTCAACCGTCGTCGTCCCCGTTTGTATCCACTTATGTAAGTGAATACGTTCTTGTGCGAAATGTAATATCATTTGCGCGATTTGTCATAACCAATTCTTTTTCCGCTTTGTCGATATGTCAAGAATTCAAATACTTATTCGGTGAACGGTAGTTGATTAATTTAAGGTTTTCCCAGCTAGGGGCTATTTTTTCCGAGCAGTACAATAAGTTTGCAACCGTTCACCGATTGGATATAACATATTGAATATATTGTTGTAACAATATTAGAGACAATGTCACAAGCCTGTCGTTCTAGTCAAAGGAAGTAACAATGCCCAAACGATTACTGAACATGTCCGCATCCGATTTTGCCGCCACGTCACCCATGGATCTAAAACAGGCAATTCTGGCTTCCGAGGGACGTACCATCATGGCGGAAAACGTACCCTCTTCCCAATTTCTCGGCGGCGTTACTAATGCAGAAATCGAACGTGCCGCAGGTGCCGACCTGCTTCTGTTTAACGCGCTCGATGTGTTCGATCCAGTTATTGCCGGTATTCCAGATGATCTCAATGAAAACCCGGTCACTTGGGTGAAGCGAGCATGCGGAAGGCCCATTGGCGTCAATCTGGAGCCAGTTGATAACGAGGCAGAGATGTCTGAATCCCGAACGGAAATCCCCATGGGTCGTCGCGTCTCTCCCAAGACCTTAGAAAAGGCTAACGAACTCGGATTTGATTTTATCTGCCTGACGGGCAACCCTGGAACCGGCGTCTCCAACGATGCAATCGCCCATTCGATTAAACTCTCCAAAGAGCATTTCAATGGCCTGGTCATAGCCGGAAAAATGCATGGAGCGGGCGTTGCAGAACCTGTCATGACGCTCGAAATTGCGCGCAAGTTTGTTGACCTCGGCGTCGATATCCTTCTCGTGCCAGCCCCCTACACCGTCCCTTGCTTCCAAGAAGCAGACCTGCGCGCCATCGTAGACTTTGTACGATCCCACAACGTAGGCAAGTCAATTGAAGAGAAGGTTCTCGTCATGGCGGCAAACGGGACGAGTCAAGACTCCTGCGACAGCGAGACCATTAAGAAAATAGGCCTTGCAGCAAAAGCAGCCGGCGCTGACCTCCAACATATCGGGGACTCCATGAACGGTATTTGCCTACCCCAGAATATCTTCACGCTCGGACAAGCCCTTCGTGGATACAGGCATCAGATCGTCATGCTGAGCCGCTCTGTGATACGTTAAGGTTACCTTGCCCACGTTACATCCCGACTGAGGCAACCATCAGGTATAACCAACATGCAAACTGAGGCTCTAATGCTCGATACACACGAAAAACGGCCACTCTATTTACAGCTCACCGACGCGCTGCTCAAGCAGATCGTCGATGAATATGAAGCAGACGATAAACTTCCAACAGAAATGGAACTCTGCGACGAATACGCCGTAAGCAGAACAACCGTCCGACTTGCCATGAGTGAGCTGGAGCGTCGTGGAAGTATCTATCGAATCCAAGGTAAGGGATCGTTTGTTGCACCGAAACGCGTTAGCGAGCTCAATTCACTTTTAGACTTTGACTTTGCAAGCCATTGCGATGGCGTTGATCCGGATGCCATCACCAAACATTTCGGCGGCCTCACATCAGGTCGTCCAATTTCCGTAATGATGCTCCAACAATTTGGATGTCAAAGTCGCGATGAAATTCAGCGTCTTGAATTGACCTACGAACTTGAAGGCAGCTTCATAGGCGCTGATACGTTCTTCATTTCAAAGTCGCGCGTTCCGAATAACCAGTTAGATTTTCAGGCATTTAGCAGAATCATGGACGACTTGTCCAAGTCTATCCAATCTGTTAGGGAAAGCTATAGAGCACGTCTGCTTAGCGATTCCGAAGCCAGTAATTATGGTGTTGCAAAACTTCCGGTCATCGAACTGACTCATTATGCTTACGACTCCGGAGGCAAACTAATCTCAATTGTCTGCCGCACCGTCTTAACTGGGCGAATCCCTTATCAAAACTTTATTTTCAAGTCCTAATGTTCTTTTTCTTTTGTCTCGATCTGTAACACGTAGCCGAGTTTTTAAGTCCTAACCGTTACAGATCGAGACAAACAAGGTAGACCCCGCCGAATTGTCTCAATCTGTAACACTAAGACCGGTTTTGGACGTCTAGATGTTACAGATTGAGATGAATGCACAGGTCAATATCCCCAATCTAAATCTGTAACAACTAGCTGAATTATTCGGTCCTAGCTGTTATAGATCGAGACAAACGGAATAGGCCGGGTCAAAAATCTCAATCTGCAACATCTGGTTGGTGGTTTCACCCCTACCTGTTACAGGTTGAGACGATTTGATAGTGGAATCCTCATTTGCGCGTCATATCGCGTAGCGCTGACGCGCTGGTTTCCACAATGACAGGAGGTAAAAGTCCTCCCGCATCGCCTGTTGGCAATCCCGTAGCGCTAGCTAGCAAATGACCTGCGTGTGCTCCTCGATGGCGACACGATCCTCGGCGGCGATACCCGGCTCGCACACCACGGCGTCCAAACTGTCCAGGCGGCAGAAGGTGTAGAAGTCGCGCTTGCCGATCTTGCTGGAGTCGGCGATGAGGTAGCGTGAATCGGCCTTGCTAAAGGCGAGCTGCTGGATGCGGCCCTCTTCCATGTTAGACGTAGACACGTCGCCGTCCAGAATGCCGTTTGCGCCGATAAAGGCTGCGTCGATCCCCAGTGCGCGCAAGGTGTCCTCGGCCGTGGGGCCCACAAAGGCGGCAGTGCGGCGACGGTACATACCGCCCACGAGACACAGCTCGCAGTCTTCGCGCGCCTCGAGCAGATTAAACACCGAAAGCGAATTAGTCACGATGCGTAGGCGGCACGCCGGCAGCATCGAGGCCATCTGCTCAACTGTAGTGCCCGTCCCCAAAAAGATGGTCGAGCCCTCCTCGATGAGCCCAACGGCGCGGCGCGCGATCTGCAGCTTTTCCTCGGCATGCTTGGTGCGCTTTTCGCTGTGCGAATACTCATGGCGTAGCATAGCGTGGGGACGGCCCTGTGCACTGCGGGCTCCGCCGTGCACGCGCTCGATCTCGCCCAGGCTTGCAAGCTCCTCAAGATCGCGGCGGATCGTCATATCCGAGACACCTAACGCATCCGAAATCTCCTTGACCGAGACCGTTCCCTGTTCCTCGAGCAGCTGCCGAACCTTATCCTGTCGCTCCGCTTTAATCACGATGAGTCCTCGCTGTTCCACGCTCACGTCAATTCAAACAATAACGAACAAATTGTATCAGACTCGCGCGCGTCAGAAATGAACGCCCGCACAGCTCCAATCATCACTTTTTTGAGAAAAATACCCCCTGCTTTAGTGGGGTGTAGTGATAATCTCGCCTGTTCGCGCTACAGTTTGTCCGAAATACCTCGATGTTAGGAACCAAATGATCACTTCCGAGCTTTTCGGCACCGCGCCGTGCGGTACCCTCGTTCATTGCTACACCCTCAGCGGGCCCGAGATCTGCGTTCGCATTATGGACTATGGCGCCACCGTGTTGGGCATCGACGTGCCCGACATCCCCGGCAACGCGCGCGATGTGGTGCTGGGCTTCGATAAGCTCGAGGATTACTTTGACAACCCCGCCTGCTTTGGCGCGACCATCGGACCTGTGGCCAACCGCACTGCAGGTGCCACGATCACCATCGCCGGCACGGACTGGCATATGCCCGCCAACGAGGGCACCAACAACCTGCACAGCGATCTTGAGCATGGTCTGCACAAGCGCGTATGGGACGTTGAGCTCGACGAGGTCCACAATGCCGTGCGCATGACCACCTCGCTTGAGGACGGTGAGCTGGGCCTTCCCGGCAACCGCACCTTTACGGCCGTGTTTACCGTGACGCGCACCGGCTGCTTCCGTATCGAATATGGCTGTGAGAGCGACCGCGCCACGTACGTGTCCATGACCAACCACACGTACTTTAACCTTGCCGGTCACAACGCCGGCATGGACTGTGAGCACTTCTTTGTTGCTAACGCTGCCCACTACCTGCCCATCAACGAGCAGAATATCCCCACCGGAGAGATCGCTCCGGTCGAGGGCACGCCGTTTGACTTCCGTGAGCTGCGCCCCGTCGCGCCCGGCATGGAAGCCGACGACCCGCAGATTAAGCAGGCCCGTGGCTACGACCACTGCCTGTGCATCGATGGCTATCAGTACGGCCGTAATCTGCGCCGCGCGATGCACGTCGAGGAGATGTGGACCGGCCGTGAGCTGGACTATTACACCACTGCCCCGGGCGTGCAGCTCTACACCGGCAACTGGCTGGGCGACGAACACGCCAAAGACGATGCCAACTATGGTTGGGGCGCCGGCTTTGCCCTCGAGGCCGAAATGTATCCTGACACGCCGCACCATGCGCTGTTCCCCCAGGGCATCGTGGGCCCCGGTCATCCCTACAGCAATGTGATCGAATACCACTTTATGAGGCACTAGGCCCACAACGCGACATATCGCACAGCAACGCCCGCCGGCACACCGCCGACGGGCGTTTTTCATCTTTTGGGCTCTTTTTCGCTGTGACTGTATGAGTGACATATCAAAACTATGCCCATTTACTACGTTTAGCCCGGGATGCTCGACCATGCACCGGTTTTTGTTAAATGCGCGAGCCGTCTACCTGCGGTTTTGTTTTTCTCAAATTCGACATGCTCGGCGATAACCGATCAAACGTAGTAAATGGGCATAGTTTTTGACAGGCGGCATCGCGCGCGTCCCTCGCAAGGGCAAAATGATCCGTTTTCCTCCGTCCCCAAGGGATCAGTTGAACAGATTGTCGATGGGATCGGGGGCGGAACTGGGGAGATAGCGGATTTCTAGCTCTATGCCGAGTTCTTGCAGCTCTTTGAAGGTGGCGATGTCCATATCGTCTACGGCAACGGCAGGCGTTGCAGAGCGTTTGCCCTCCCCTGTCTGCATATGGCCAATGCTGATCTTGGTTATTGGCACACCACCCTTAACCAGCGCGAGCACATCGGCGGGTGAGGCCACCATGATCAGAATCCATTGGCGCGGCGTCGCGGTGTGAATGATGTCGACAGTCCTTTGCACCGAGAAAAACCGCGTCCAAACGCCTTCTGGCGCCGCCACCCTCATGGGTGCCCATTGGCGCGAATCCGCCGCGATCTCATCGTTGACGATCAGGACAAGGTTGGAACCAGTCGCCTCATTCCACAGCTCAACGTCTTGCCCGTAAATAAATCGGTCATCGATGCGTGTGAGAAGAATCTTGGGTTGAGCCATCGCTGCCCCATTCTCTTTGAGACCCGTAAGAGCAAGACATCACGTCTCCAATATTAGTGCATTTAAAGTGAGAAAAGCCGTCAGAACCCTTGCGCGGATGTGCGATGTCCCGTATCATAGACAGCCGTTGACGCCTCAGTTGCGTCATCATATGGCCGCCAGCGTAGCTCAGTTGGTAGAGCACCGCTCTCGTAAAGCGGGGGTCACCGGTTCGAGCCCGGTCGCTGGCTCCATTGCACAAGATAGCCGCCTTCGGGCGGCTTTTTTGTTGCCGATTTTGAGTACGTGTGTGCCAATCCAAACATCGCCACGTCGGCAGCTCCCCTATTCAATAACAGAAAACCCCGCCAAACGTGATTCCCCTAGGGAAAGCACGTTTGGCGGGGTCCTAGCGTGGTTTCCCTAGGGGAATCACGCCAACACGCGAACAGCTGCTCAACCGAGCAGCGCGTTACTCCTCCCAGTAAGCATCTGCAAGTAGCTTAAAGCAGATCTTCTTGACCGGCTGCGCGCCATCGCCCGGGAACTCGAGCGTGGGCATATGAGGCTCGCCGGCAACGAACAGCGCAAACTTATCGTCAGCAAGATCGCCGGCGATCGAGGCGTCGGAATCGACCAGATCGTAGTCGTCCTTCTCGTCAAACTCCTGGACCAGCGTCAAGCTGCCCGTAGCGACCTTAAAGGCCTCGCGACCCTCGACATCGATCTGCAGGTCGTGATAGCGCTGATGCGTCTCATAGTGAGCCTCGGCCTCGGGACGCGTCGTGGGAGCCATGACGTTCGCATAGACCTTGTCGCCCAGAATCGGATGGCTGCCGACCTCGAGCTGCGCCGGATCGTTCTCCTCGAGCCAGTCGATCAGCACGTCGAGGCCCTTGAGCATTCCGCGGTACTCCTCGATATCGCCCAATGCACCGTAAATCATCTAAATCCCCTCTCGGATCGTTTCTTTGGCGGCTACGCGATAAAAGCGTTACCGCCGCTGTTGCCGCCCACATACGTCTCGACCAGGGTAAGGTCGGGATTGAACACGACAACGTCGGCGTCGCGCCCCGACATAATGCTATCGCACTTGTCGTCGACATGAGCTAGCAATCGATGCCGGGGCCGCGGCACAAGCTCCTACAGCTCGGTCACGACAACGCCGTTGTAAACCTCGTCCCAACGATCCATGACCAAGTGGCCAGTCATGGGATCCATGGCATTGAGCTTGCCGCAGGTGTTGGCGGTACGCAGCACCGTCTCGTCGTCGGCGCCGGCAGCAATCGCATGTGCGAAGCCGGCAATGGTCGAATCGCCAGAGCCCGTAGCGTTAACGGCGGGGATATCGGGGGTCTTGGCGCGGAACGCACGGCCGTTATGGAAACCAACGGAGCCGGCAGCGCCCATGGATACGACGACCCAGGGGATATCGGAGAAGCGGGCGTCAGAGGCGAGCGCGGAACGGAGCTCGTCCACATCGTCGGTGGTAAAGCTCGTGCCCAGAAGGCCGTTAATTTCGGTCAGGTTAGGCTTAACCAGCTCGGGCTTGACCTCGGACTTGAGCGCAGCCTCGAGCGAGGCGCCCGAGGTATCGAGCAGCACCTTGGCGCCGGCGTTCTCTGCAATGCCCGTGATCTTGGCGTAGTAGTCCGCCTCGACGCCGCGGGGCAGCGAACCCGAGATGGTAACGACATCGGCCTTGCCCGCAAGCTCGGTAAACTTGGCGGTAAAGGCATCGAGCTCCTCGGGGGTAATCGTCGGGCCGCTCTCGAGCAGCTCGGTCTGGTTGCCGGCGTGGAGGATGTTGAGGCAAATGCGAGTCTCGCCCTTGATGGGCACAAAGTCGTTGTTAATGCCGTTGGCATCCATGAGCTCTGCCATATAGGCGCCCATATGACCACCAAGCAGGCCGGTTGCCACAACGTCGTCGCCCAGCTGGCCCAGGACGCGGGCCACGTTAAGGCCCTTGCCGCCGGCGGTCTTTTCGGGCGTCACGCGGTTGACGTCGTCGATAACGAGCTCATCGAGCTGATAGCGCGTATCGACAGACGGGTTCATCGTAACGGTGAGGATCATTTCTAGCTCCTTATCTCGCAGGCTCCTTATGCCTTGCAAAACGAATTGGCTACATGCGACTACAGAATCTCAATCGTGAACGAGCGCACGATGGTTTCTTTGGGCTTGGCGATAAGGCAGCCGCGCTTGTGTTCAAGCACGTCGTCCTCATCGGAGCAGGTCGAAAGGCCGCCCCAGGGTTCAACTGCCACAAAATCGCCCTCGGGCTTGCTCCACACAATGAGATACGGGAAGCCCTCAAAGCTCAGGCGAACGCCCTTGTCCTCGCCCTTTTTGGAAAGCGTGACCTGACGGCTCTCGAGCACGTCAAAGATGGTCTCCGCAAAATCGAAGAGCTCATGCGACAAAGGCAGCGTCTTTCCCACCATGGGGTTCTTGGAGCGCCTGTCCACATCAATCAATCCGGTCGAGGGAACGGCGGTGCAGAGCTCCGCAGCCTCGTCCTTCTCAAAGCGCAGCTCGTAGTCCGTATAGGCCTCGCCCTCATCGAGCGGACACCTAAAGCCGGGATGACCGCCAATAAAGAACGGCATGTCCTCGGTGCCCTCGTTGGTGACCTCGTAGGAAACGCGCACGGCAGCGTCCTCGAGCGTATAGCGGGCGACAAGCTTAAACGGATACGGATAATCGCTCAGCAGCGCGGCGTTATCCTCCGAAGCCAGGCACATCGCCAGCTCGTTCTCGCTCTGGCTCAGCAGCTTCCACTCCTGTTTGCGCGCAAACCCATGGCGAGCGAGCTTCACATGATGCCCGGCAAACGTCATAGCGTTACCATCGCGCAGGCCTCCGCAAATCGGAAAGCAGACCGGCGCCTGGCCGGACCACACCGCGGGATCACCCTGCCACAGATACTCGCGACCTCCGGCCTCGATCGAGGTAAACGAACCACCAGCCGTGGACACCTTAATAGAAATCGAATCGTTGGAGAGAGCGTATTCCATTGCCCATCCTTTCGAACAACTGCTTTTTGCTCGCAAGTACCCGTCACGGCCCTAACCAAAGGACAAACCCGCACGTTCATCGATGCGTCCGGTATCCCAGCCATGTAACGGGGTACCATACAGACATTGATGCAATTACAGCTGAAAGGCCTTCTTATGCGAACCATCATCCTTTATGCCTCACGCCACCACGGCAATACGAAAAAGCTCGTGGACGCCATCGTCGAGGCGCACCCCGAAATCGATACCCTCGACGTGAAGTCACTCGGGAAAAACGAGTACCCCGACCTGCACGAATATCATCTGATCGGCGTCGCCACGGGCATCTATTACTCCGAGATCGACAAAGATATGGCACGCGTGCTCACTAACGTGCTGCAGCCGCAGGACAAGGTGTTTGGCCTTATGACCTACGGTGGCAAAAACAAGTGGTACGGCAAGGATATCGATGGCATCTGCCGCATGAGGCAGGCCATCTTTATGGGTGTCTACGGCTGCCCCGGCTTTGATACGTGGGGGCCGTTCAAACTCACCGGCGGTGTCCAAAAGGGGCACCCGACCGCTGAAGAAATTAAGGGCGCCGTCGACTTCTTCGACAAGATCGAAGACGAGTACGGCGACATCATCGTCGAAGAGTATGCCAAGCGCGAGAAGCGCCTAGCCTACGAGAAGGAGCATCCTGCAGGAGGCCTGGTGGCCGGCGTCAAGCGCACGGCAAAGAAGATCGCTAACAAGCTGTAACTGTAAAGGTGCTTTTGAGCGTTTAACCCATACGGCGGGTCC
>URGG01000012.1 GCA_900547345.1 uncultured Collinsella sp.
TGCCGGCCTCGTTCTGGGAAATGGCGTCGTCGTCGGCGACGATGAGCCAGTAGCCACAGGGCAGCTCGGCCGCCATACCCGCGTTGAGGGGAACAGAAGCGGCACCTGCATTGCAAATCGCACAGGCGAGCCTTGCCGCCAGAGCGGTCGACATATGTCCGTCGGCATTCAGCCACTCGGCAGCCTCTTGCGCCGTCGATGCCGAGCTATCAAACCCCGCATCATAAAGAACGGGAAGGACAGCCTGACGAGCCGCATCGCTCGCCCACGCCAAGTCCGTCGCGACCTTTTGATCGGAGCCGGCTTTATCGGTAACAGTTGCCGAAAAGAGCTGGTATGCATCGTATTGCGTCGCGACGTCGCCGCCAATCGTGATGGCTCCGGCATCGGCAGCACGGGCCGTCTCGGGCGACGCTGCAAAAGCGAGGATAGTCGTCATGGCCACCATCATGACGGTCAACAAGCGGCGGTGCAGTTTACTCACGGCGACCATCTCGATCAAGACCACGGTGGCGACGAGCATGCATCCACGTCGCGGCAAAACACAACAGCGAAGCGCCGGCAAGATATGTCATAGTCAAGCCAGCCCCGCCCGCCTCAGGTAGCGTAGTCGAGTACTTGTTGGTAAAGGTCGGCGGATTCTGAGAGCCATCGTTATAGGTAACTAGGGCGTCGAGCTGGTCCGTGCCATTAGTCACCTTAACCGTGACGTTGTACACGGTCCTGTCATAGGTGATGTGATCTTTAACATGGTCGACGGCGCCCTCGGGCTCGGCCTCGGAGATGGTGTAGGTATAGGTTCCCGCCTTGTTGTACTTGACGTCAAAGGAGACATTTCCCTTGTCATTATTGGTCACCGTCTGGAGCACCTTGCCCTCGGCGTCCTTGAGCACGAACGAGAACTGCCCCGCCTTGAAAGTGCCACCTTCAAGCACTTTCTTTGCTTTAATAACCGCAGAGCCCGTTAGGCGATTGTCGTAGATCCAGATCTCGTCCTTTTTGTCATCGCCGATGATTTCGGAGTCTTTGACGATGCTCTTCGCTTTATTGAGCTCAGTTTGATACTCCTCATCGTCAGCATTACCCTTAAGCATGATCCACGTGGGCGCCGCCGCGGCATAGCCGTCAGGCGCTTTCGTCTCCACGAGCTGGTAAAGCACGCAATTTACCATCGCCTTGTCTTCTGCGCCAAACGAGATTTTGCCGTTGGCGTCGGTGGGGGCGGCTTCAAACTTAGTCCTTGCATTCTCGATACCCACCGTTGCAACCTGGTCCATATTCACGCTGTAGAGCGTAAACTCCGCACGCTCGAGCGTCGCACCGACCTGCTGGGCGTCATACTTGGTCATCGTGATGCCGTAGCCGTTGCCACCTGCGCTGGCAGAAGCTTTTTTAATTTCCCATGTTTGATCATCAGTCGCAGAACCGTCCTTCACACCCGTAAGCATGGCGGTATTGGATAGAGGAACCTTGTTGCCAGGGTTTCCGGTCGGGATAGCCTCATACTCGACCTGGAGGTATTTCTTGTCGGGTACCTTAAGCGTCAACTTCGTACGCGAGCCAGTTTCATCCTTGACCTGCTCCACCTTCGACGAATAGTCCTTATCAGCCAGCGGTGACCAGGCACCATACACCCACTCATAGACCTTAAGCGTCGACGGCACCAGCGTGCACTTGGCATCCATGGTATCGACGAGCTCAAGGAAGTCGGTGCCGTTTTTAAGGGCAACGGCAGACTCGTTAACAAGAATGGTGTACTTAATGCGGTTGCTACTACTGACCTGTTCACCAGTCTTTTTGATAACGTTGTTCTTGATGGTGACGGTGCCACTGCCGGATTCGAACTTCTTGCTTCCCGACTCGGCGCTGGCCTTGTTGGTGAACTTCACCTCGTTTGTGGAGGTATCGAGCTTACCGCGCTTGACCGCCGTCTTGTACGTGAGCTTTGCGTAGCCGGCATAGCTTTCAAGCTCAGTCGTGGGGATGGAGAAGGTGACCGTATTGCCGTTGCGGCTGACGTTGTCGGCGGCGAGCGTCCGACCCGTAACGACCTCCTTGGCCTCGCCTCCGCGATGAAGCCCCGTATGTTTATCATAGGGGTTCTGCACGAGTGTATACTTTGCGGAATTCGCAACATAGCTCATACCATCCGGAAGGCTATCAACGATATTCAGCGGTTTCCCGCCCAGCTTTCCAGCTCCATAGTATTCGAACTCGCCATTTGCGCCCTTATTACCCTTTTGGCGGTTTGCATACACCGTCCAGTCGACGATCCAGGCGCCCTTCTCATCCGAGCCGTCAACGGTATGCCAATCGAAGTTCTCAACCCAAGACACCTTCGACTCCGTTTCCGGCTTCTCGACCGCGGGCGCCGTTTCTTGGTTGACAACGTACTTGACGGGTTCGGTGAACGGCCACTGTAGTCTCAGGCCCGGTGCTTCGACCGCTGCGAAGTTTGAGTACCAGCCCGACAGCGCTTCTGATGTGGTGTCGTAGGTGATAACGGCGTAGTCCTCGTTCTCGAGAGCGGCTTTCACGTTGTCGGTAACGATGATTTTGAGGTCGTAGTTTTTCTTTGTTTCATTACCCGGATAGCTGGTCGTTGGTCTCCAGTCGGTGCCCGGAACCAGCTTGGTATTGCCGATTTTAATGGTAATGGAGCTTTCGTCGACACCAAGCTTCTGCGACCATGCCGACTGAAACGTGTCCTTCACCGTCACCTCGCCTGGATGGGCCGCATTGACGATCGCCTTCAGCGCGACCTTCGTCTCCCACGTCGCCCTGCCCGTCGTCGCCGCCTCATCGTATCTCACGAGCCTCTTGGCGATCGGCACAACACCCGTCAGCTGCGGCGTGAAACTGCCATCATCGCTACCGGAAACGGAGTCTCCGCGCTCGATGGCCGCGCTGTTGCGCACAGTGTCGTACGAGCTCGTGTCGTTCATCTTGGTGTGATAAACGATGCAGTAGGTGGCGTACTTATCCTCAAGGTTGTTCGGGAACGTATAGGAAAAGGAATTATCCTTAGGTTCAAGTTTTCTTTCACAAATCTTGACTCCGCTCGCCTCCGAGTCGCCTTTGTAAACCGTAAAGTTGCCCGTATACGTCTGTTTTCCGTCCAGATTATCAGTGAACATGTAGCCGCTCATGTCGGCCTTGAGCTTGCCTTGGTTGAGCTTGACCGTCCACTTGATGTCCGACGGCGTGCCTGAGCCATTGGACTTCTTGATCATGTCATAGCCGAATGTAACAGGCTCAGCCGTAGCTGTTCTGTTATCGCTGTCGCTTGAGCCAGCCCAATTCCACGTTGCCGTATTCTCAGCTTTGATCAAATCGCCGCCGTTCGCGGCAACGCCGCTCTTCAGCACCGTATCGTACGTGATCGTGTGGTTGCCCTGGGAAAGGTTGCCCAGGCTGTCGAGGGTTACGACCTGGCCGTCGATCATCGGCTGGGAGTCAAGCTTCTTGCCGTCGAGCTTGAAACTGTCGTTCACAAAGTCGAAGTTGTCGCCCAGCGCATCAGTGAAGCTAACGTCCGTAGCATACGACTCTACGGTAAGCGTAACAGTCCAGGTAACCTTGGCCACGCCATCTGCGCCCTGGGAGAAGGTCCCCGACTTCGTCCCCGTGACTTTGCCGTCCTTGGTAGGGATTTTGATCGTTCCCACACCAGGGAACACGACAGATGCGCTGCTGCCTGAGCCGGTGCCCTTGCCTGCAAGCTCGAACGAGAAATTGGCTCCGACATAAATCTCCGCAGGGTTTGACGCAAGCCAGTTTTTGTCAAACGCAAAGATGACCTTATTGTCCTTAATCTTCCACGTGCCAGCCTTGGCGGCAGTGGCTTCCGGACCCTCCATGAGGTCGCCGCCGTCGTTGTCGTCAACGACAATGGTGTCGGGCAGCTCATAGACAGCGATGTTCTTCTCGGGCGTAGGCGCCTTGCCGCCTTTGAATTGTGCCGAGAAAGCTCCATAGAGCGTCGAAGTGGACGTTACGGGATCCTCGAGCTTTTGAGTGTGGTGCTCATCGGTATACAGCCTGACATCAACCGTCGCCGTATCCCCATCGATCGCAATCGGATCGGGCTTCGCAACGTCATCGGCGCGCACGGGGGATGCGCCGTGAAAAACTGCGGCGGTGAGGCTAATCAAAATGAAGACCAGGGCCGCCATACCCAGCGACCGCGAGCGGTGTGCGTCCATAGTTGTCCCCTAATTCCTACAACACAGTGTGGAATACGGCGAATCGTCGGATCGAACACAAACCCCAACATCAACATGAACCTGCCTAGCGCATTGCAAGAACCCATTGGGGAGCAACTTCTAAGACGGTTCGTCTATGCCACAATGCATAAAATATAATATAGATACCAGTCATGTAAACCGCAGGTAAAGAGGTCTTTTAATTTAATACCAGTTGGTATTTACCTGTTAACCGGTTTGCATTAAAGCAGTTATATTCTGTAGAATTATGTATATGTTTAAACAACTTAACTTTGACCGGAAAGCCGCTCGGAGGGATAACCGCCCCAGCTGTGGTGCAAACGAACCTGTCCACTGCACAAAAAGGGCGCCGACCGCGATGGTCGACGCCCTTTCTTGTTAGTCGCTATAAAGCCCAGCGCTTATTTGTTGACCTGGCCGGCGCGAACGGCAGCCTTCTTGCGGTCGGTGGCGTTGAGCAGACGCTTGCGCAGGCGGATGTTCTTGGGAGTGATCTCGACCAGCTCGTCGTCGGCGATGTACTCCAGCGCCTCCTCCAGCGAGAAGGTGCGGGGCGGCACCAGCTGAACGGAGATATCGGAGGTCGAGGAGCGCTGGTTGCCCAGGTTCTTGGTACGGGCGATATTGACGACCATGTCGCCAGCCTTGCTGCGCTCGCCCACGATCATGCCCTCGTAGCACTCGGTGCCTGGCTCAACAAACAGCTGACCGCGCTCCTGCAGCGTACCCAGGGCATAGGCAACGGCCTTCTCGGTGGTCATAGAGATCATTGCGCCGTTCTGGCGGTTGCCGATCTCGCCGGCATAGGGGCCGTACTCCAGGAAGGTGTGGTAGAACACGCCCTCGCCGTGGGTGACGTTCATGATGCGGTTCTTAAGACCCATGATGCCGCGGGTCGGAATCTTAAACTCGAGGTGCGTCACGATGCCCGAGGTATCCATGCTCGTCATGATGCCGCCGGAGGTGCCGAAGACCTCAACGACCTTGCCCGAGTACTCGTCCGGGCACTCGACGACGGCCTGCTCGACGGGCTCCATCTTGTTGCCGTTCTCGTCCTTCTTAAACAGAACGCGGGGACGGCCGACTTGGAACTCAAAGCCCTCGCGGCGCATGGACTCCATCAGAACGGACAGGTGCAGAATGCCGCGGCCCGAGACCTCGACGCCGCTCTTGTCCTCGAGCTCCTCGATCTTCATGGTCACGTTGTTCTCGGCCTCGTTGAACAGGCGCTCCTTGAGCTGACGGGCGCCCACGATGTCGCCGTCGCGGCCGACAAGCGGGGAGGTCGAAGCCTCAAAGACGATGGACAGGGTCGGCGGGTCGATCTCGATGGGCTCGAGCTCGACAGGGTTCTCGGGATCGGTGTAGACATCGCCGATATCGGTGCGGTCGATACCCACGACAGCGGCGATGTCGCCGGCGCCGACTTCCTGGCACTCGGTACGGCCCAGGTAGTCGAAGGTAAAGAGCTGCTTGACGGTGGCGGTAGCGCTGGAGCCGTCGTTCTTGACAACCAGGATCTGGTCGCCCTGGTGAATGGTGCCAGAGTACACGCGGCCGATGCCGATACGGCCAACGAAGTTGGAGTGGTCGATGGTCACGCACTGCATGGCCAGCGGGGCGTTCTCGTCAACCTCGGGCGCGGGCATGTCGTCGATGATCATATCGAGCAGCGGATACATGTCCATGTTGCCGTCGTTGGGGTCAAGGCGGGCAAAGCCGTTCATGGCGCTGGCGTAGACCACGTGCTCCATGGCGAACTCAAGCTGGTCATCGGTGGCACCCAGGTCGGCCATGAGGTCCAGGCAGTCGTTGTAGGCCTTCTCGGGGTTGGCGCCCGGACGGTCAATCTTGTTGATGACGATCATGATCTTGAGGCCGGTGTCGATAGCGTGACGCAGCACGAAGCGGGTCTGGGGCATGGGGCCCTCAAAAGCGTCGACCAGCAGCAGGGCGCCGTCGGCCATACGCAGCACACGCTCAACCTCGCCGCCGAAGTCGGCGTGGCCCGGAGTGTCGATGACGTTGATCTTAACGTCCTTGTACTCGATAGAGATGTTCTTGGCGAGAATCGTGATGCCGCGCTCGCGCTCCTGGTCGTTAGAATCCAGGACGCGGTCCTCGACCTGCTGGTTGGCACGGAAGGCGTCCGTGGCACGCAGGAGCTTGTCGACCATCGTCGTCTTGCCGTGGTCGACGTGGGCGATGATGGCGATGTTCCTCAGATTGTCTACGCGCATGTAGTTCCCCTATCTTCTATCCATATACAAACGGCACGCGTATGCGACCCGCCCAGCAGCACAACGCTCAGCGGGAATATTGAGCCTTTTACCGAAAACTCGTTTATTTTAGCGATTTTAGATGAGAGGGGTTTCCTCACCTGCAGGTTCAGGGTCGCTCCACATAAAACCATCGCCGGCGCCCATGCCCTCATACAGCACATATGCCGAAAAACCACTCTCGAGCGTGGTTTCGAAGAAGCTCACGAGCAGAGCATCGTGATAGCCGCCGTCAATCTCGACGCAGCCGGTGTAGCCGATGGCATAGCGGGCGATACGGCCCAGGCCCTCGTCCTTAAGACCCATCTTGTGCTCGGAAATAAAGTTGGTGGCCGCCTCCAGGCACGCCTCTTCGCCGTCCTCGTCGAGCGCCGCCAGATATCGGTTGGAAGCAGCGTCCTCAATCGCCACAACTACGCCCGGATTCTCGCCGGCGGCAAGGTCGTCCAAGAACGCACCAATCAGGTCACACACCATGGCGTCGAGCTCGGCGGAGACGTTACCGGCGTCCTGCATATCCTGTGCCATCTTTAGACCTTCCCATCGAGTCTGGCGTCATTACAGTTCTTGTGCCTCGGCGGCGATCTTAACGGCAGCGTCGCGGGTGCGCATCATATCCATCGCGCGCTTGTCGAGCACCTTGATCTGACTGGTCAGCATGACCGCATCGACCGCACCCCAGATCACGAGGCCCGTAGAGATCGAAAACCCAAGCGCACCAACTGTACCACGAAGGCGCGAGCAGATTGCCGCGACAAGGGCGGAGACGACAACCATCTTGATAAACGAGCCGCGGCGTTCGCGAAGCGTGCGGGCCTGCGTCACATAGGCAATGCGAGCCGCCTCAGAAGCCTCCGAGCGCATCTGGGCCTCGCGCGCAATGGCCGCCGCCTCAGCCGACATACCGCCGGCCATCAGCGAACGCTCCGCAGCCTGGCCGCCCCACATTTAGAAGTCATCGGGGGAGAGCGTATGGACGAACTCGTCGAACTTCTCGAACTCCCGCTCGTCGTCAACTTCCTCGGCATGGGCAGAAACGGTGCCCAGGCGATTCATGATGTCGTCCTCCACAAACATGGGGGCATTGCTGCGCACGGCAAGAGCAATGGCATCACTGGGACGCGCATCGATCTTATGCTCGTTGCCATCGGCCAACACGACAACCGTCGCGTAAAACACGGGCGGCTCGGCGCGAACGATTTCGATGCGTTCGAGCTTGGCACCCAGGGCGCCAACAGTATCGAGCAACAGGTCATGGGTAATCGGGCGCTCGGCGCGGCCGCTATCGATGCCGCGGCTGATGGCAGCGGCTTCAAACGAACCAGTTTGAATGGAAAGGGAACGCAGTGGCGCGGGCGAGTCCGATTTGCTGCAGCGCTCGCGAAGCACGATAAGCGATGGCACGGGACCGGCGGCCATGACGATGGTCTCTATGTCGACACGAACCATGGAACACCTCCGGTACGTAGCGGTTAACACGCGGCAAGGTCGCCGCATTGAATATGCTATACTACCCAATCTTTCGCACAGCACACAAAACCAAAATGAGATTTATCGCAGACAAGAAAAAAGCCCCGAGGCAACGCCCCAGGGCTCTTCACAGTTTTGATGGTGGACCTGACAAGATTCGAACTTGTGACCTCCCGGTTATCAGCCGGACGCTCTAACCAACTGAGCTACAGGTCCATCGCGCAAGGGATATATTAGACGAGTCGTTACGCGCGCGTCAACAACTTTTTTGAAAATCTTTGGGAGGGGTGGTCGCTGGGCTGGCGAGATGGTTTTGGTTTGCTGCTCGGACAGTCCTGCGCAAGACGAAGGCCACATTAAGTGGCCTTCTTTGCGTGCGGAACTCGCGATCAATCAAATATATTGCGGGCGGGCACGCGGCCCAGTCGGCTTTACGACAGCGCAATACCGCCAAGCCAGCCCCAGCGCACGCCAGAGCCAGTGCCGTAGAACCCAATGAACGAGTCAAGCGACCTCGACGTGATGGCGCCCTCGTTACTCATAACGATGCCGCCGCCAACGTAGATGCCCACGTGGCCATAGATCAGGCCCGGTATGCCGGTACCGCTATGCGATGAGTCGGCAACAATCATGCCCACCTGCAGCGCCGAGCGATCGGAGCTATAGCACCAGGCGTTGAACATGTCACACGCGTTGCCGCCAAAATAGCCCACGCCGGCGTTACGGAAGACATTGGTAACCCACGCCGCGCACCAGTTCTGACCCGGCGAAGGCGTGGAGTAGCACGCGTTGACGACAGCCTGCTGCTTGCCCGAGCCGGCATTCTGCTGCGGAGTTCCGGGCGCGTACGATCCACCACCCGAGCTCGAACCACCCGAGTAGGAATTGTTCTTGTTCGCGGCAGCCGCGGCAGCGGCAGCCTTCCTAGCGGCCTCCTCAGCCTGGGCGGCAGCGAGGATCTCGGAATCGCGCTGAGCCATGAGCTCCTTGACGTCGTCGGAAAGACCGTTCAGCACGGTCTGGACTTCTTGCTGCTTGGCCTGCATGTCCTGCATCTGGGCAGTCTGCTGGTCCTTGAGCTTCTCTAAGTCGGCCTTCTGCGACTCGAGCTCGGTCTTTTGCGCATCGAGCTCTTCCTGGATGGTCTGAATGTCCTCGATGGCGTCGCGGTCGCTCTTGTTGATCTTCTCAACGTAATGCGCGTTGGCGACGAGTTCCTCAAACGAGCCAGAGGCCAGCAGCAGCGACAGGATGTTCGTGCCGCCGGACTTGTAGCTGGCGGCCACGCGATCGGAAAGGTCGTTGCGCTTCTTCTTGAGCTCGGCCTTCTTTTCATCGATCTGGGCCTGCGTGTCGTCAATCTTGCCCTGGACATTCTCGATGTCGTTGAGGGTCTGGGCATTCTTGTTGGCCAGCGCCGCATACTCATTTGCGATGCTGTCGAGCTGGGCCTGAACCTCGTCGAGCTGGGCCTGGGCGGCATTCAGTTTATCGGTGGTTTCTTTGGAAGCCTCCGCCGCATGGGCGCGAGCGGGCAGGCCAAAAAGAACTGCCGCAGAAGCGGCGCCGAACAGGGCCTTGAGGGCAGTGCGGCGCGAGAGCTCCTGGGAAAGGATAGAATCGCTGTTTGGTGACATATGTACTCCGTTACATGCTTATTTATATGTCGCTCAACTCATACATATTAGCGTACATATGGCGCGTCCCAACGATTTCCACGAACGGCAGGAAACTACAAGGTCAGCGGCTCGTAAGCAAATGTCAAAGATCAGGTTATGCGTACGCAAGCTCTTCTATGAGTACGTTAGCGCAATCCTCTGCTTTTCCTACAGCGCACGATTTGGGCGTCCCTGCCTGCGCTATACTCCCCTGAAGAAGTGTTCCTGATTCGATAGGAGACTACATGTCCAAAGCACTCGACCCCAAAGACACCTGCGTCCTCGTTACCGGTGGCGCCGGCTTTATCGGCTCGCACACCGTCGTTCAGCTGCTCGAGGGTGGCTACCAGGTCGTCATCGTCGATGATCTCTCCAACTCCAGCGCCGTCGCCGTCGACCGCGTCAAGACCATCGTGGGCGACGAGGCCGCCAAGAACCTCACCTTCTACGAGGCCAACGTGCTCGACCGCGATGCAATGAACAAGATCTTCGATACCCATCAGATCGACCGCGTCATCCACTTCGCCGGTTTTAAGGCCGTCGGCGAGTCGGTGAGCAAGCCCGTCGAGTACTACCACAACAACATCGAGAACACCCTGGTGCTCATCGACGTCATGCGCAGCCATGGCTGCAAGTCCATCATCTTCTCGAGCTCCTCGACCGTCTACGGCGACCCGGACAACCCGCCCGTCACCGAGGAGGATCCTAAGAAGCCCGCGACCAACCCCTATGGTTGGACCAAGTGGATGATCGAGCAGATCCTTATGGACGTCCACACCGCCGACCCCGAGTGGGACGTCGTGCTGCTCCGTTACTTCAACCCCATCGGCGCTCATCCGTCAGGCCTGATCGGCGAGGACCCCAAGGGCATCCCCAACAACCTGGTGCCCTATGTCGCCCAGGTTGCCGTGGGCAAGCTCGAGGCCGTTCAGGTCTTTGGCAACGATTACCCCACCCCCGACGGCACCGGCGTGCGCGACTACATCCACGTGTGCGATCTGGCCTCTGGTCACGTTGCCGCCCTTAACTGGATGAACGGCAAGACCGGCGTCGAGATCTTTAACCTGGGCACCGGCACCGGCACCTCGGTACTCGAGGTCGTCGCCGCCTTCTCCAAGGCTTGTGGCAAGGAGCTGCCCTACGTGATCCGCGAGCGCCGCGCCGGCGACATCGCTGCCAACTGGTGCGATGCCTCCAAGGCCGAGCGTATGATGGGCTGGAAGGCCCAGTACGACATCGCGGACATGTGCCGCGATAGCTGGAACTGGCAGAGCCACAACCCCAATGGCTTCGCCGACGCCGAGTAGCAAAAACCTACATACCGCTCTTGCCCCGATCTCACGTTGTGAGGTCGGGGCTTTTTCATGGCATGTAACCATTCGCCGAAAATCGACCAACTTTTTTATCTTGCCTGTACATGTTTAAACAACATGTTTTACAATAGGCGTATCGAATCAGAACATCGGAGGCGGACTGCACACCCATCGGCAGGCCGACCCCACAACAAGAAGGTTGGTGAGCGCATTCATGGAGCGTGCAAGCGGCGTCCTCATGCCCGTCTCATCTCTGCCCGGACCATACGGAATCGGCGGCTTTGGCTGGAATGCCTACGACTTCGTCGATTTTCTCGCCTCGTGCAAACAACATTACTGGCAGATTCTGCCCCTTACGACGACCAGCTATGGCGATTCGCCCTATCAGTCGTTCTCGGCCCGCGCAGGCAACCCCAACTTTATCGACTTTGCCGAGCTTATCGAGGCAGGGTATCTGGAGCAGCGCGATATCGATGGCGTGTATCTGGGATCCGACCCCAGCAATGTCGACTACGGTGCCATCTTTGGTGGCCGCCGTCAGATTCTCGACCGCGCCGCCGAGCGCTTTGCCGCCGACAAGCCGGCCGATTTCGATGACTTTATCCAGGCCAACGAGGACTGGCTCATCCCCTACTGTGAGTTCATGACCGTCAAAGAGGAGTGCGGTCTCAAGGCGTTTTGGGAGTGGCCCGCGGAGCTCCGCACCCGCGGCGAGGCTTCTGCCAAGGTCTGCGCCGACCATCCGGCGCGTATGCTCTACCACCAGATGACGCAGTACTTCTTCGATCGCCAGTGGAGCCGCCTCAAGGCCTATGCCAACGAGCGCGACATTCTCATCATCGGCGACCTGCCCATCTATGTCTCGCGTGACTCCGTCGAGATGTGGGCGACGCCTGAGCTCTTTAAGATCGACGCCGCCGGCAATCCCGTGAGCGTCGCCGGCACGCCGCCCGACCAGTTCTCGGCCACCGGCCAGTACTGGGGCAACCCCATCTACGACTGGGACGCCATGGAGTCCGACGGCTTCTCCTGGTGGGAGGGCCGCATTCGCGCCGCCCTCGACATGTACGACGTCATCCGCCTGGATCACTTCCGCGGCTTCGAGGCCTATTGGGAGGTGCCGTTCTCCTCTCCCGATTCGTCCTACGGTTCGTGGACGCAGGGTCCCGGCCTCAAGTTCTTCAAGACGCTCGAGAAAAAGCTCGGCACGCTGCCCATCATCGCCGAGGACCTGGGCTTCCTCACCCCCGGCGTCATCGACATGCGCGACAACTCGGGCTTCCCCGGCATGAAGATCCTGCAGTTTGCCTTTGAGGGCACCAACTCGTACTACCTGCCGCATAACTACATCGCCAACACCGTCGCCTATGTGGGCACCCACGACAACGAGACGGCGCGCGGTTGGTTTGAGGGAACGGCCACCCCGCGTCAGCGCGAGCAGGCAGCCCTGTACACCCATCAGCAAGCCGGCGAACCCATGGCAGATGCACTCAATCGCACCATCGCCGCCAGCGTAAGCGACACGTGCATCTACACCATGCAGGACCTGCTCAACTTGGGCAACGAGGCGCGCATCAACACCCCTGCCACGCTGGGCGGCAACTGGACCTGGCGCATGCTCGACGGCGCCATCACCCGCGAGCTCGAGCACAAACTCACCGACTGGACCGAGACCTACTTCCGCATCCCGTCGGAAGCCGAAATCGAGCTTCCTCAATAGGAGCCACCGCGCCCGACCCCTCCCCACCGTGCGGACGCGCTTGCTTTTCCCGCGCGAGGCCACCCCAATCCCCTCGCGCGGGCTTCTTATGAATTGCAGACATGAAACAACCCATCACAGGAGAAAACATGCCCCGAATTAACCTCATGGAACTCGCCGAGCAGTCTTTTGGCACCTCGCTCGAGCAGCTCGACGACCGTCGCATTTACAAGCTGCTGGTCAAACTCGTGCAGGAGCGCTCCGCCGCCCGCCCGCTCAACAACGGCAAGAAAAAGCTCTATTACATTTCCGCCGAATTTTTGATCGGCAAGCTGCTCATCAACAACATGATCGACCTTGGCATCTACGACGAGGTTAAGGACCAGCTCACCGCCGCAGGTCACGACCTCAACAAGATCGAGGAATTCGAGGTCGAGCCGTCACTCGGCAACGGCGGCCTGGGCCGCTTGGCCGCATGCTTCCTGGATTCCATCGCCACGCTGGGCTTGACCGGCGATGGCGTGGGCCTCAACTATCACTACGGTCTGTTCCGTCAGCGCTTTGTCGACAACCAGCAGAAGGCCGTCCCCGACGAGTGGCTCGGTGAGCAGGACATCCTAGTCGACGATGACCGCTCCTACACCGTCGAGTTCGGCGATTTTGCCGTTACTTCCAAGCTCGTCAACATCGATGTGCCCGGTTACGGCCAGCCCACCAAGAACCGCCTGCGCCTGTTCGACCTGGCAAGCGTCGACGACGGCCTGGTCCCCGGCAGCTCCATCGACTTCGACAAGACCGAGATCGCCAAGAACCTCACCTTGTTCCTCTACCCCGACGATTCCGACGAGCAGGGCCGCCTACTTCGCATCTATCAGGAGTACTTCATGGTGAGCAACGCCGCCCAGCTCCTGATCGACGAGGCCGTCGAGCGCGGCAGCAACCTGCACGATCTGGCCGACTACGCCGTGGTCCAAATTAACGACACGCACCCCACCATGGTCATCCCCGAGCTCATTCGCTTGCTCACCACCGAACATGACATCGAGTTTGACGAGGCCGTGACCATCGTACGCTCCATGGTCGCCTACACTAACCACACGATTCTTGCCGAGGCGCTCGAGAAGTGGCCGCTCGCCAGCCTGCAGAAGGTCTCCCCTGCCATCGCCGACATTATCGTCAAGCTCGATGAGATCGCGAAGGCCGAACACGATGACCCGCGCGTCGCCATCATCGACGAGCACGACACCATCCACATGGCCCACATGGACATCCACTTTGGCTTCTCCATCAATGGCGTCGCCGCACTCCACACCAAGATCCTGGAGGACACCGAGCTTCATCCGTTCTACGAGATTTATCCCGAGAAGTTCTCCAACAAGACGAACGGCATCACCTTCCGCCGCTGGATCCATGGCGCTAACCCCGCGCTCGCCAGCCTACTAGACGATGTGATCGGCACCGACTGGCGCAGCACCGGCGATCTGAGCAAACTCGCCAAGTTCGCCGACGACAAGGACGTTCTTGAGCGCCTGGCCGCCACCAAGGTCGAGGCCAAGGCCATCATGCGCCAGTTCATGGCGCTCGAGCAGGGCGTGACCATTCCCTCCAACGCCATCATCGACGTCCAGGTCAAGCGCATCCACGAGTACAAGCGCCAGCAGATGCTCGCGCTCTACATCATCTGGAAGTACCTCGATATCAAGAACGGCAACAGACCTAAGCACCCCGTCACCATCATCTTTGGCGGCAAGGCGGCGCCTGCCTACACTATCGCGCAGGACATCATCCATCTGATCTTGACGCTGTCGCAGTGGATTGCAAACGACCCCGACGTGGCTCCCTACCTGCAGGTCGTCATGATCGAGAACTACAACGTCACCGCCGCCGAGCGCGTGATCCCCGCCGCTGATATCTCCGAGCAGATCAGCCTGGCCTCCAAGGAGGCGAGCGGCACCTCCAACATGAAGTTCATGCTCAACGGCGCCCTAACCCTGTGCACGCTCGACGGCGCCAACGTGGAGATTGCCGAGCTCGTGGGCGACGAGAATATCTATACCTTTGGTGCCTCGTCCAAACAGGTCGAGCAGCTCTATGCCGACGGCACCTATGACGCCGGTGTGCTCTACCGCAAGCCCGGCATTAAACTGCTGGTGGACTTCATCACCAACCCGGCCTTTATGGCGACCGGCAACGTCGAGCGCCTGCAGCGCCTGCACGATGACATTAAGGGCAAGGACTGGTTTATGGCCCTGCTCGACATCGAGGAGTACATCCAGACCAAGGAGCGCGTGTTGGCCGACTACGAGGACCAGGACGCCTGGATGCGCAAGACGCTCATCAATATCGCCAACGCCGGCACCTTCTCGTCTGACCGCACGATCTCCCAGTACAACGACGAGATTTGGCACCTGAGCTAATTTCGCTTCCCTTACCCATCCTCTTGAAAGCGGAGTCGTGGCAACGCGGCTCCGCTTTTTGTGCCCGCACGCTACCCTGTGACCCGACTCGACCGAAGAATCTCGATCTGTAACAGCTACTCGGTAAAAACGGCCCCAGCTGTTACAGATTGAGACAGACGGGCAAGGCGGCTAAAACAATCTCGAACTGTAACAGGTAACCGCCGAAATCAGTCCTTCGTGTTACAGATCGAGATGAAAGGACGGGCAGCTCGACGCTGTCTCAATCTGTAACATCTAAGCCCAATTTGGCCTTCCTCCTGTTACAAATCAAGACAAACTGGCCGATGGACAACCCCAACACAAAGAAAGGCTCCCCTCTCGCCCAGTGGACGGGAGGGGAGCCTTATATGTGACCGCGGCAAAAGGATGGCAATACCGCAGTCGCCCAAAGGGAGGGCCTGGATGCACCGGGCCTAGATAAGGTTCTTGCCAGAGACCTTATCAAAGAGGTGGGTCGCGTTCTTCTCGAACTTGAACCAGATGGTGTCGCCAGCCCTGAGCGCGCCCTTGGCCTCGAGGTCGACGACGGGGATAATCAGGACAAACTGGCCGTCGGGAGCGGTCACGTGGACATGCTCGGTCGAGCCCATGAGCTCGGTCACCTCGACGGTACCCTGGAGCGCGCCCTCCTCGCCCTTGTCGGCAAGCAGGATCTGCTCGGGACGCACGCCGGCCGTAATCTCCTTCACGTCGCCGCCGTCCCAGTTGAGGGCAAGCTGAGCGCAAGTCTCGGGGGCGAGCGCCACGTTCATATCCTCGGTCTTGACGGTAAAGCCGTTGCCCGAGCGCACCAGCTGGGCATCGAAGAAGTTCATCTGCGGCACGCCGATGAAGCCGGCGACGAAGATGTTCGCGGGATGGTTGAAGACCTCCTGCGGCGTGGCGATCTGCTGGACAACGCCGTCCTTCATGACCACGATACGGTCACCGAGGGTCATAGCCTCGGTCTGGTCGTGAGTAACATAAATGAACGTGCCCTTGATCTCGTGGCGCAGCTTAATGAGCTCGGCACGCATCTGGTTACGAAGCTTGGCGTCCAGGTTGGACAGCGGCTCGTCCATCAGGAAGACCTTGGGGTCACGCACGATGGCGCGGCCGATAGCGACACGCTGGCGCTGGCCGCCGGAGAGCGCCTTGGGCTTACGGTCGAGGTACTCGGTAATGCCCAGAATCTCGGCAGCAGAGCGAACCTTGCGGTCGATCTCGTCCTTGGGAACCTTCTTGAGCTCGAGCGTAAATGCCATGTTCTCGTACACCGTCATATTGGGGTACAGAGCGTAGCTCTGGAACACCATGGCGATGTCGCGGTCCTTGGGCGCCACGTCGTTGACACGCTTGCCGTCGATGAGCACATCGCCCGAGGTAATGTCCTCCAGGCCGGCGACCATGCGCATCGTCGTGGACTTACCGCAGCCAGAGGGGCCAACGAGGACGACGAACTCCTGGTCGTGAACGGTGAGGTTGAAGTCCTCTACAGCGAGCACACCGTCCTCGGTAACCTTGAGGTTGTGCTTCTTCTCCTCGGTCTTCTTCTTTTTGCCAAAGAAGCCCTTCTTTTTTGACTCGTTGTTGGGATACACCTTCTGAACATGTTTGAGAACGATCTCGGCCATGTCTCTACCTTTCGATATGCGGCGCCGCGCTGAGGGGCGCCGCAGAAACTTGCAAAACAGTTACGGCATCAGCCCTTGACGGCACCTGCCACCACGCCGTCGATGATGTACTTCTGACAGAGGATGTACATGATAACGATGGGGATAACGACCATCATGATGCAGGCCATCATGGGGCCGAGCTCGACGTGGCCGTAGCCGCCGCGGAAGTACTGGATCAAGATAGGAATGGTCTTGTACTTGGTGGAGTCGAGCGTAAGGTAGGGCAGCAGATAGTCGTTCCAGACCCACATGGTCTCGAGGATGCCGACCGAAAGATAGGTGGGCTTCATGATGGGAAGGACGATCTTAAAGAACACCTGGACCGGGTTGCAGCCATCAATCATGGCCGCCTCCTCGATCTCGAGCGGGATGTTCTTTACAAAACCAGCGAACATAAAGACCGCCAGGCCCGCGCCAAAGCCGAGGTAGATAAAGCAGATGTTGAACGGCGTGTTGAAGCCGATGCGGTCCGCCAAATTGGACAGCGTGAACATGAGCATCTGGAAGGGCACGACCATCGAGAACACGAACAGGTAATAGAAGAAGTTCGAGATCTTGTTGTTGACACGAACCACGTACCAAGCGCACATGGAGCAGCACACCAAGATCAGCACGACCGACGTGACCGTGATGATGAGCGAGTACATAAATGCCGAGGCAAAGCCCTGCTCGTTAAGGGCGTGCATGTAGTTTGCGAGGCCGTTGAACGTCTCGGGCGTGAGCAGATCGAATGCCGTGGTGGTGCTGATTGCGGTCGCTTTCTTAAAAGAATTAAGCGCAATCATGAACACGGGGTAGATCCACGCGAGCGACAGGATCGTAAAGAAAATCGAGAGCGCGCGGTTGATAACCTTATCGCGTTTCATTACTGCTGCACCTCCTTGGACCTCGTGGCCTTAAGCTGGATCATGGAGATGGCCACGACCAGGATGCAGAAGATAACCGCCTTGGCCTGACCAATGCCCTGCCATGCGATACCGGCACGCGAATAGAACGTGTTGTAGATGTTCAGGGCGAGCATCTCGGTGGAGTGCGCGGGGGCGCCGCCGGTAAGGGCGAGGTTCTGGTCGAACAGCTTAAAGCCGTTGGTGATGGACAGGAACAGGCAGATGGTGATGGTCGGCATCAGGTTAGGGATCTTAACCTTCCAAAACGTCTGCCATGCCGTAGCGCCGTCGACCTTGGCGGCCTCGATGTAGTCGGACGGAATGGACTGCAGACCAGCGATGTAGATGATCATCATGTAGCCGACCTGCTGCCACAGGGTCAGGATGATAAGGCCCCAGAAGCCAGCAGCAGAGTTAAGAGCGATGAGCTGGGCGCCCACGTTGGAGAGCAGGCAGTTGATCAGAATCTGCCAAATGTAGCCCAGCACGATGCCGCCGATCAGGTTAGGCATAAAGAAGATCGTACGGAAGATGTTGGTGCCTTTGAGCGCCTTGCGGGTGAGCGCCTGCGCAATGGCCAGGGCGATCACGTTGATGAGCACCGTCGACAGGAAGGCAAACGCCACGGTAAAGAAGAACGACGTGGAGAACTGCGGATCGGACAGCGCACGCACGTAGTTCTCGATACCGACAAAGTGCGCGTTACTAATGATAATAAACTGGCAGAACGAGAGATAGAAGCCCTGGATAAAAGGGATCACGAACCCGATCATAAACGCCAGGCACGTGGGCAGCATAAAGAGCGGCCACCAGCGCTTGAGTGCTTTGCCCATAAAAGGGTCCTTTCAATATGCAGGGGGCGGGCAAACCAACGTCTGCCCGCCCCCTGTCGCTAATCAGATAGCTTGGGCAGCAACTGCTTACTCGGAAGCGGCCTTCTCGGTCTTCCAGCCATCGACGAAGGCGTTCTTGACGCCGTCCCACTTGCTGTTATCGGCAGCGTAGGCAATCAGAGCCTGCTTGAGGTTCTTCTTCCACTCCTCGGAGGGAATGTAGACGAAGTCCCAAGCGACGGTCTTCTTGCCGTCCTTGGCCATGGCAACGGCCTGCTGCGAGAAGACGTTGGTGGTCTCCTTGGCGCTCTTGAACGGAGCGGTCAGGCCCATCTTGTCGGCGATGATGCTGGTCGGGGTGTCAGCGGTGACGCACCAATACATGAAGTCCTCGGTGGCCTTCTGGGCATCCTCGGAAGCCTGGGAACTGACGCACCAGTAGTTCTCGCCGCCGGAGCACAGGCCCTGGTTCTCCTCGCCGTCAACACCGATGTAGATCGGCATCATGCCAATCTGATCGTCGGTCATGCCGGCCTTGACGAGGTCAGAGTAGGCCCAAGAGCCGTTCTGGTAGAAGACGGCCTTGCCGGTTGCGAACTCGTTGGTGGCGTCGTCGCCGGTCTTGGAAGCAAGCTGCGAAGGATCGCAGGTGGAGTCGGTGATGTACAGGTCGAAGATCTGCTTGTAGTTGTCGAGGAACTCACCCTTGATCTCGTCGTCCTCCTGGTTGTGCTCCTTCTCAAACTCGTAGTAGAGCGGCATGTTGGCAAGGTGGGTGGTGTAGCGCCAGCTGGAGGAGTCGTCCATGCCGGCGGAAGTGAAGGCACCCTCGACGCCAAGCTCGTCCTTGCGGGCCTGGATGTCGTCGGCACAAGCCTTCAGCTTGTCGAAGGAGTTGATGTCCTCGGCCTTGTAGCCAGCCTTCTCGAGCAGCTGCTTGTTGTAAATAATGCCGAAGCTCTCCTGGACCCAGTCGATGCACACATCCTTGCCGTCGGACTGCAGAGCCAGGGAGTCGTCAATGAGCTCACCGCGGAGCTTGGTATCGGACAGGTCGGCGCAGTAATCCTTCCAGTTCTTAAGACCGGTGGGGCCGTTGACCTGGAACAGGGTCGGAGCGGAGCTCTTGGACATCTCGGACTTGAGCTTCTCCTCGTAGGTGTTGGAGGCAGCGGTCACGATCTTAACCTCGACGCCCTTCTCCTTCTTATAGGCCTTGGCGATCTCCTTCCACTCCTTGTCGACCTCGGGCTTGAATTGGAGGAAGTAGACCTCGGCAGCGTCACCAGAAGCAGAGGAGCCGGAGCCGGCAGAACCACCGCAACCCACGAGGCCCAGACCAAGAACTGCAGCCGCGGAACCAGCAAAGCCCAGGAACTGCCTTCTGCTCATTTCGTTCTTCATTACAATCCACCCTTTCACACCGTGGCGGCACCCTTTGCCGCCGCCTTCGGAGATTGGCTCGGGGACTTTGCCCCTTTTGCTGATTTGAACGATACGCTATTTGGCTAGTTGTTTGAACAAGTATTACTAGAGCGGTAGAAAAACTTCGGTGAACGGTAATTTCAACTTGATACTTGACAAGTTTTGTATAAACAATTATTTGTTATCTAATGCAGAGAAAACGCCCGGTCAAGCCGATGTACCGTCGGTTTGACCGGGCGTTTTCTCTTTGAGGCCATGAGTCTCGTCAGGCTGCGAGCTAGCCGGCTATCGCTTGGAATTGACGCGGTAATGGAAGATCTCGGGGTGTGTGCGAGTGTGCGTCACCTCAAACAAGATGCCATCCGAGGTGTACGACTGACTCTCCATGACGGCAACGCAGTTGTATTTGCCGAGGTCAAGATAGCTGCAGTCCTCATCGTTGGCGAGCTCGACACTCACCGTACGACGGCTCGCCATCACTTTGACACCGCGCTTGTGCTCCAGATAGCCGTAAATAGAATCTGCCGCGATCTCGGGAGTCAGGCCCTTGGCGATCGACGCCAAAAAATAGCCATGGTCCACTTGGCGCGCGTTGCCGTTGAGGCTTCGGACACGCACTACGCGAATCAACTCCTCGCCCACCTTAAAGCCCAGGTGACGAGAGAGTTGCTCGGTGCAAACCAGATGTTCGAAAGACTTAACGTCCGTCGATGCAACGGCATTGTTGCGCTTTGCAAACTCGCCAAACGACTCAACCTCTTCGAGTGCGCCCAACATGTCGGTTTCGCCCTTAAGCCAAATAACGCGCACGCCCTTGCCGTGTATGGGCTGCACAAACATCCCGTCGGCCAGCATGCTCAAAGCGCGGCGGACGGTATTGCGCGTGCAGCCAAATTCCGCGGTCAGCTCGGCTTCGGTTGGCAGCATCTCCTGAAACGCATAGGTCCCATTAATGATGCGCGAGCGTATTTCTCGGTAGATTCCTTCGTATATCGCTTTTGGCATTGTTTCACCTCTACATTATTCATTTCCGGCTAGGCACGATAGCATTTCTTAAAGTTGTTTAAACCGAATATCGATGAAGCGACAGGATTTAGCCGTTGACGGTTTCTGTCATGCCCAAATCGGTTTCGCTCAAAACTGCCGGTACGACACTCGTCTGGTCCTCTACAATGAATCCATTGTTTAAACGTTTCCCCACGCGCAACGCGCCTCGATATTCGGAAGGCAGAACATGCTGCAAAAAATCCAACGCTTTGGCGGGGCAATGTTCGCGCCCGCCATGCTGTTTTCTATATCAGGCCTCATGGTCGGCGTCTCCGCTCTCGCAACGACTGCGGACATCGTCGGCGATCTCGCCGTATACGGAACCCCTTGGTACGTTTTCTGGGCTATCATCCAGCGCGGCTCGTGGACGGTCTTTAAACGCCTCCCGCTCCTTTTTGCCGTAGCGCTGCCCATCGGTCTTGCCCAAAAACAACCGGCTCGTTGCTGCCTCGAGGCTCTCGTCGCCTATTTTGCCTACTGCTTCTTTTTGAGCGAGATCATTAAGCTGAGCGGAGACAACCTTGGACTTGAGTACCCGTCATCTTTGACCTCCGCCAGCGGTATCACCGTCATCGACGGCATCAAGACGCTCGACACCGGCATTATCGGCCCGCTGGCGGTATCGGCAACCGTCGTCGCCATCCATGACCGCTTCTACGATGCCAAAATTCCCGATTGGCTCGGCACCTTCTCGGGCTCCTCGCTGGTCTACCTCATCAGCTTTTTTGCCGTGTTTGCCCTTGCCGCTATCTCGGCCGCCATCGTGCCCTACGTATACGATGTAACTGATACGCTGCGTCACGCGCTTGCAGGCATCGGTCCCTTTGGCGTGGGCATCTTTGTCTTTTTAGAACGAGCACTCGAGCCCTTTGGCCTGCACCACCTGCTCTACATGCCGATCTACTACGACAACCTGGTCATTAACGACGGCATCTACGCCACGTGGAGCAGTTTGCTCCCCATCCTCTCCCATAGCACGCGCCCCCTTAATGAACTTGCGCCGTGGGCCGGTTTTACCGCCACCGGCTGGGTCAAGCTCTTTGGCCTTCCTGCCATCGCAGCTGCGTTCTACTCCACCGCAAAACCCGAGCGCCGCGCCGGCCTCAGGGTCATCCTTGCTCCCGCCATCATCGCCTCGGTGGTTTGCGGCGTTACCGAGCCACTCGAGTTTCTCTTTATGTTCACCCACCCCGGGCTCTTTTTGCTCTACGCCGTCTTATCGTCTTGCCTTGCCACAACCATGAATCTCTTTGGCATCGTCGGCATCTTCTCGGGCGGCCTGATGGAGATGGCAGCCTTCAACTTTATTCCGCTCATGCGCACGCATGCCGGTGCCTATCTTTTGGCGCTCGGTATCGGCCTTGCCTTTAGCCTCATCTTTTTTGTTAGTTTTCGAGCACTCATCTTGGTCTATGACCTTAAGACACCGGGCCGCGAGGATCATGTTGCCAATCGCGCGGCAATCGATTGTTTAACGGGAAGCGACTTTGCCAAAGAGCAATCCCCCAATGACGAGGTCGATAGTCGATCCGATCAAGATCACGTCCTCGCTGAGCGGGTAATTCAGCTTTTAGGTGGCGTTGGCAATATCGTGGGCGCAACCAACTGCGCCACGCGCCTGCGCGTCGAGGTCGCAGACCCTTCCATCGTTGCAGATAACGCGTCGTTTGTCGCGGTGGGCGCCAAGGGCCTCATCATTACGGGCAAGACCGCCCAGGTGGTCATCGGCATCTCCGTTCCCCGCGTTAAAGAGCATTTTGACCAGATCATGGGTCTCGAGCCGGAATTTGTGCCCACCACCTCGGCCTCCCCTGCCGCCAGCGCAGCCCATAAGCGCGGCGATATCTGCTTCTTCGATATCGACGGAACGCTCGCCTGGCAAGACCCCAGGCTCGCCCAAGACCTTCCCGAAGACGAGCGGGACCTCTCCCCCTATCCCAACGAGGCGGTTTCGCAGGCAATCCGCGAGTTTGTCGCCAACGGCAACATGGCCTTTATCTGCACGGGGCGCACCCTCAGCTGCATCCACCCCAAACTTCTTGAGCTGCCCTGGACCGGCATCGTCTGTCTTGCGGGCGGTTACGCCGAGATCAACGGACACGCAATTCGCGATCTGTCGATGACGCCCAGCATGCTGCAGCATCTTGCCCCCTATCTTGAGCAATCGGGCGAGGTCATCCGCTTTGAGGGCCTCAACGGCGTCGTGCGCATGAGTGCCGATGCCCCCGATGCCCCCGGATACGCGCGCACCCTGGGCGACGCAGTCACGCAGCTGCAACATTACAGTGTCTACAAGATCTTGATGTCTACATCGCTCGCCAACCACATCGCTCAAGATAAGGCACTTGAGCCGCTGCTGTGCTTTAACGAGCTCGAACTCGAGGTAACCGAAATCTCGCCCCGCGAATGCACGAAGCGCGGGGGCATCCAGTCTGTACTCGACGCCCTCGACCCCCACCACGGAACCGTATACGGCATTGGCGACGCCAGCAATGACGTCTCGCTGATGAACGCCGTCGATGTCGGTATCGCCATGGGCAATGCGCCGGACTATCTCAAGGATAAGGCCGATTACGTGACCGACACCGTCGATCACGACGGTGTCGTTGCGGCGCTCGAGCATTTTAGGCTGATTTAGGCACACTCCATCAAACGCACGCCCGTTGTCCTAAATCGCCAAAACTGCCGCGCCAAACGCCCTGATGTGGCAATATGTTGTCTGCATATTGCATCAATGCAACCTCAGAAAGAATGCGAGAACCCGTGTCCAGTCCGTTTACCAGCTTTTTAGCCCAGCACTTTGACCAGATTAACGACTATCTGGCCACGTTCTTTGACGGACAGGCGACCTCTGCCGATATCGAGCGCTACCTGTATGCGCCGCTCTCGGCTTTTACGGCCAACGCCGGCAAGCGCCACCGCCCGCTTATCTGCATGCTCGCCGCAACCGCAGTGGGCGGTAGCTTTGAGAGCGCCCGCAGCGCCGCGGCAGCCATCGAGCATTTCCAGTCGGGCGCGCTGATCCACGACGACATCGCCGACAACGGACAGCTTCGTCGAGGCAAGCCCTGCATGCACCTTACCGAGGGCACGGGCCTTGCCATCAATTGTGGCGACCTGGCGCTCACCATGGTCACCAAGACGGTTCTCGACGACCCTACGCTGGAGTCCGACGTGAAGCTGCGCGTGCTCCACGAGCTTACCGAGATGATCGTCCGCACCATCGAGGGTCAAGCACTCGACCTGGGTTGGGTCCGCGACGGGCGCTTTGATATCTCGGTTGATGACTACCTGGACATGGCGACGCACAAGACCGCGTTTTACAGCGGAGCCACGCCGCTTGCCGCCGGAGCCATTATCGGCGGCGGCAACGATGAGCAAATCGAAGCGCTGCGCGCCTTTGGCCTGCACACGGGCCTTGCCTTTCAGATTCAGGACGACCTGCTCAACCTTGTCGGCACTAAGGAAGCCGCCAACAAGGACTTCCGCACCGACATCACCGAGGGCAAGCGCACGCTTGTCGCCGTACACGCCCTCTCTGATGAGCGCCACCACGGCGAGGTCGAGGCGATTCTTTCCTCAGGCACCGATAATCCCGCGCAGCTCGCACGCGCCGTGGAGATCTTCCAGGAGACCGGCTCCATCGACTACGCCCACACTTACGCGCTCGACCTGACCGCTAAGGCCAAAGCGGCCATCGAGAACGTTGAGCTTGATCCGCACGCACGCGAGCTGTTCCTCTCCATGGCAGATTTCTTTGTGGAGCGCCTTAACTAACGGGGGTTATAAAACCTGTCAGCAGCGTATTTAGGCACAACTTGCTACACTGTTGAGTGCATGTTTATGCATCCCTTTGCGTTGTCTATCCGACAGACGCTCAAATAGTACGAATGGTACGCCGAAAGGGGTTCGTTCATGGAACCTATTACAACGGGCATGCAAGGAGCAGCCGTCGAGGACGTGCAGTCTCGTCTCCTGCAGCTCGGCTACACGATTGATGCCGCCGAAGTCACCGACAAGTACTTTGGAGCCACCACTGAGCAGGCCGTCAGCACCTTCAGGCTCGACAGCGGCCTTGCTGCCGGTCATGCCGTCGATATCCCCTGTTGGAGCGCCCTTGTAGACGCTTCGTATAAGCTGGGCGACCGCACCCTCTATCTGCGCATGCCCAATTTCCATGGCGCCGATGTGCAGGCCCTGCAGCGCGCTCTCAACGTTTTGGGCTTTGCCTGTGGCGAAGACGACGGCTACTTTGGCCCGCATACCGAGGCCGCCCTGCAGCAGTTCCAGGAAAATGTCGGCCTGTTTGCCGACGGCATGGCCTTCCAGGACACCTACGCCTACATCAACCGCCTGCACCATGTGTGGGAGGGCAAGCCCTCGGTCACCGAAGCCGAGTCCCGCATCGGTTTTGCTCGCGCCGCCAACGTGCTCGAGCGCTTCCAGATTGCCGTTATCGGCGAGGACCCCATCGCACGCAGTGTTGCGTCGCGCATGTGGAATATCGCCACGGCAACGACCGACAACAGCGGCATGATGCTCTGCGACTCCGAGGTCCCAACCGACGTTGACCTGGTGCTCGAGATCGCAAGCGACGAGCTGCCCGCCGACGCCGCACCGCGCGCCACGATTGCCCTCGCCGAGTGCCACAACCTGGCCCAGCGCATCCGCACTGCCAATGTCGCCGCACAGCAGAAGCCGGCACGCATTCGCATTGAGCTCACGGGCATGACGCGCTACAACGGCACCTTCACGGCCAGCGACGCGCAGACACTCGCCGTACGCCTGCTCGACGGCGTTTGCGATGCCCTCGCAGATTAGGTAAACTAAACGAGTTGCTTTTGGGCAACACCACACATTGGGACGTAGTTCAACGGTAGAACTCCGGTTTTTGGTGCCGGCTGTTGGGGGTTCGAATCCCTCCGTCCCAGCCCCCAGATACTTACGCGAACCCCTGCCGGGACCGTCCGGCGGGGGTTCCTTCTTTTTGTCGAACGTGAACTCGGCCGTGAGCGTGCCGGCGGCGCGGTCCACCACCACGCGGCGCACGAACAGCCGCACGGCCTCCAGCGGGTCGGAGCGCCCCATGACGCGCCGCACCCAGAACTCCACCTGGTCGTCGTCGAGCGCCCCCATGCCGGCCCGCGCGTCGGCCACCTCGGCCTCCAGCGCCGCCCGCTCGTCGGCCAGCGCGTTCAGCTTCTCGGCCACGGCGTCCACGGCGCCGGTCTTCGCGGCCAGGTCCACCATGCGCGACTGCTCGCGGGCGTTCTGCTGCAGCCTTTTCTCCATGGCGCGCACGGCGGCGAGGTTGTCGGCCAGCGCCGCCTCCTGCTCGGCCATGACGTCGGCCACGATGCCCTCCACGGCGCCGTCGTCGGCGGCGAGGGCGTCCGCCACCATGCGGGCAACCTCCGCCTCCAGCGCGTCGCGGCGCACCTGGTGGCCCGTCGCCGGGCAGCGGTAGTACGTGTACTTCCTGCCCGACTTCCCGTGGCCGCTGCTGGACTGGTAGCGGTGGCCCTCCGCGTCGAACAGCTTCCCGGACAGCAGGTAGTCCACCGTGGACCTCCTTCGCCTCGTGCGCAGCGCCAGGCGCCGCTGCACGGCGTCGAACTCGTCGCGCGGGATGATCGCGGGCATGCCGCCCTCCACCACCGTGTCCCCGTAGCGGTACACGCCGCAGTACTTGTCGTTGCGCAGCATCTTGCCGACCGCCTGCACCGTGAGCGGGCCGCCGCCCTTCGAGCGCACGGCCGGCAGCGCGGCGATGATGGCGCGGAACGGCTCGCCCTGCTGGTACATGGCGAACACCCGGCGCACGGCCGCAGCCTCGCCCTCGTTGACCACGTAGCGGCCGTCCGGCCCGTGGTCGTAGCCGAACACCCGGATGCCGTTGTGGCGGCACTTCATGGCGTTGCCCGCCAGCCCGCGCCGCACGTTCTCGGAGAGGTTCGCGCTGTAGTACTCCGCCAGCCCCTCCAGCATCGACTCCAGCAGGATGCCGTCCGGCCCGTCGCCGGTGCGCTCCGTGGCGCTCACGAGCCGCACGCCGGCCTGCTTCAGGCGCCTGCGGTACACGGCCGCGTCGTAGCGGTTGCGCGCGAAGCGGTCGAGCTTGTACACGTACACGGCCGAGAACAGCCCCCTCTGGGCGTCGGCCACCATGCGCATGAACCCGGCGCGGCGGTCCGTGGTCGTGCCGGTCGTGGCGCGGTCCTCGTAGACGTGCCCCACGGCGTCGCCGGCCGCCTCGATGGCCGCGCGGCACACCCTCACCTGGTCCTCGATGGACTCCTCGCGCTGGCCCGCCGAGCTGTAGCGGGCGTAGATCGCCGCCGTGGCCATGGCCGGGCGCCTCCCCTCACTTCAATCGAATACTGCGGAACTTACTCCCCGCCGGCGTTGGCCGGGTCGCGCGCCAGCGACGTGGCCACGCTGTGCAGCACGTGCCGGCCATTCTCGTTCATCGCCTCGTAGGCGCCCTCGATGGCCTCCAGGCGCTTGTCTATCACGCGGTACTGCGGCTTCTCGGCCTTCGGCGTCTCGTACATATCGTTCAGCGTGCCGGGCACCACGAAGTCCTCGCCGAACAGGTCCTCGACCGTCACGCCGAAGAACCGGGCGAGCCTCGGGATATCGCCGCGGTCGCGCGGCATCGTCTTCAGCTGCTCCCAGTTTCTATAGGTGTTCAGGGGAACACCCAGCTGGTCCGCTGCAGCCTCCTGTGACAGCCCCGACTTCTTCCTGATCGCTTTTAGCTCGAAGAGCATCCAAGTCACCTCCAATAGGCAATCGCTTACCTGTTACTGATTATAAAAACAAAATTACCTATTGACTACCAACCTATTACTGGTTATCTTCTAATCGTCAACGACAGGTAAATAGTCACCTGTCACTAACCCCTTATGAGAGGAGAAGCAATGGACGAGAAGTACAGCCCGAGCTACGAGGCCATGGCGCCGGAGATGATCACCTTCGCGCTGGCGGAGAACGGGTGCATGGAGGAGACGCACAGCTCCATCGCCTCGCGCATCAACGCGAAGTGGGGCTTCGACGTGTTCGCCGTGAAGCTCATGGAGTCCGACTCGTGCAAGCCGTTCGAGCTGGGCGGCAAGACGCACTACGCCTGCGCCAGCGTGCGCTTCACCGTTCGCGGCGTCGGCTGGGCCACGGACTTCGAGACCATCGTGCGCGCGCCCGAGTGGGACGACGACGAGGAGAAGGAGGAGTAGATGAACGGGAAGCTGATGAAGGAGCGCCGCCGCGCGCTGGGCATGACCCAGATGCAGCTGGCGGTGGCCGTGGGTGCGTCGAGCGTGACCCAGGTGAGCTGCTGGGAGCGCGGCTGCACCGTGGCCAGCGTGCCCAAGCTGAGGAAGCTGGCCGAGGTCCTGGGCGTGACCATGGAGCAGCTGCTGGAAGAGGAGGAGTAGCGATGGCGGAGGTGATCGTATATGGGCGCCACAGCCGCGGAGCGTCGGGCGGCGCTGACTGCCGCAAGGTCCGCGTTCGCCCTGCCGGAGGTCCGGCGGGAGTACGAGAGGTGGAGGGCCGAGCGCGCACAGGCCGCCAAGCACAGCGCGCCCAGTCCCCTGAAGAGGCCCGCGTGAGCGGGTACCCGCAAGTATCGCACAGGCGCGCCGAGTTCTGGCGCACGGTCCGCACGGCGCTGGCCGTGGCCCTGCTCGTCGCGCTGGCCGTGGGGCAGGCGTGGCAGCTCGGCTACACGCAGGGCACGGCGGCCGGCTACGGCGAGGGCCGCGCGGACGGCACGGACCGGGCGTACGAGCGCGGATACTCCGCCGCGGTCTCCGACTACCAGGGGGGTGTGGCGGAATGGGCGAGGGAGTAGAGGCCGTCGTGGCCATCGACCCCGGGTCGCTCCACACCGGCGTGGTCCACATGACGCGCCGCCGCGTGCTCGACTCGCGCACGTTCGCCTTCAAGGAGGGCTGCGGCGCTGACAACGGCCTGCTGGACGCGCGCTGCGAGGAGATCTGGACGCTGCTGCGGAGGTTTTTGGAGACCCACGAGCACGGCCTGATCGTGATGGAGGGCTTCGTCCCCTACCCGGGCCGCTGCGGCGGCACCAAGGGCTCGCACCAGACGCCGTGGCTGTGCGGCCAGCTGCTGGGACACCTGCGCGAGGCCGGCGAGCAGGTCGTGCTGCAGACCAGCAGGCAGGTGCTCAACGGCAGGACGCGCGGCAACGCCGCGTGGACCGTGGACTGGCTGAGGAACAGCCGGCAGTTCTACCTGGGGCAGGGGCTCGTGACCAACGAGCACGAGCGCAGCGCCTTCGCCCACGGCTGGTACTACCTGCACACCGGCGAGGGCGCGCCGAATGAGGAGGGGTGAGCGGTGCCGCCCGTGGACGGCCTCCGAGGAGCGCAGGCTGGCCGAGATCGCCGGCACCATGCCGCGGCGCGAGGTGGCCAGGGCGCTGAGGAGATCCAACGAGGCCGTGCGCCAGAAGGCGTCCCGCATGGGCGTGAGCCTGCGCCACTGGGAGCCAAGGTGCTCCGAGACGTGCCCGGCGTGCGGGATGGCCCGCACGGGACTGAGGGCGAGCGGCACCTGCCGCCCGTGCGAGCTGAGGGCGCTGGTGGCCCGCGCGGAGTCCGAGACGGCCGAGGCCATGGAGCGCCTGGGGCCGGCCGACCGCGCCGTGTACGCGTCCACCGAGACGAGGCTGCAGAGCGCACCGGACCCGAGGCCCGCGCCGCCCCGCACCGAGGGCATGACGCCCTACCGCGCCGCGAGGGCGCGCGACGCCTACGACGAGGCGCTGGAGCGGTGGGAGGTGAGGACGCTCACCAGGCTGCTGAAGGCGAGGCGCCGACGCCTCGAACGCATGATTAAAAAAATCTCAAATCAATGACACAAACGCATTTTCCCAGCTAGGAGGAGTAGGAAACATGCAACTCAAGAGAGTAAAGACCGAGGACGTCTACCCGAGCGAGGGCAACCCCCGCCGAGACTTCGGCGACCTCGACGCGCTGGCCGCCAGCTTCGCGCTGAACCCGGCGCACCCCGGCGAGCCCATGACCCCGCCGCTGCTCGTGCAGGACGGCGGCGTGTACCGCATCGTCGACGGCGAGCGCCGCTGGCGCGCCATGCGCAAGGCGGGCACGGCCGAGTTCGACGCCGTGGTGTGCGAGGACTGGGGCGACGCCGACGCCGCGCTGGCGATGCTGGCCACCGACGACAAGAAGCCGCTGGACGACGCCGAGCGCAGCCGCGGCGCGCAGCGCTGCCTGCTGCTGGGCGTGGAGCCCGAGAAGGTCGAGCGCGCCGTGCGCAAGAAGGGCATGGCCCGCGTGCGCCGCGTGGCGTCAGAGATCGGCGCCGAGGCCGAGACCATGAGCCTGGACCACCTGCTGGCCGTGGCCGAGTTCACCGGCCAGCGCGCGGTCCGCGTGGCGAACGCGAGCGAGCGCGACTGGGTGCGTGTGGCCAGGGAGTGCCGCCGCGAGGTCGAGAGCGAGCGCGTCGTGGCCGCCTTCGACGAGGCCGCCGAGCGCCTGGGCGTCGAGCTGCACGGCCAGAAGTCCTTCGACACGGCCGGCTACGCCTACGACTGCCGCGCCGACAACCCGAAGGTGTTCGAGGACAAGGCGGCCGACGACCCGGAGGGGGCCGCGTGGGTGCTGGTGCTGCCGACGGTGGCCGCGCCGTACGCCTACCGCTACGTGCCCGCCGACACCGAGGAGAAGGCGGCCGCGGCGAGGCTGCGCGAGGACGCCGACCGCATGGAGACGACGTGCCGCGAGGCGGCCGGCTCCATGTTCGCGCACCTCGCCGAGCGCCTGCTGGGGGGCGACTACCCGGAGCACGCCATGGCCAAGTCC
>URGG01000013.1 GCA_900547345.1 uncultured Collinsella sp.
CGCCGATGCCGGCGGTAAAGGTAATGGTGTCCACGCCCGCCATGGAAGCGATCATGGAACCGGCCTGCTGCATGGCCTTATAGGCGAACATATCGAAGGCGAGCAGGCAGCGCTCGTCGCCCTCGGAGGCGCGCGTGCGGATGTCGCGGGCGTCGTTGGAGATGCCCGAGATGGCAAGCAGACCAGACTGCTTGTTCATCATGTCATCGACTTCCTGGTAGCTGTAGCCGCCCTCGCGCTGCAGGTAGCACACGGTGGCCGGGTCGATGGAACCACAACGGGTGCCCATCATCAGGCCATCGAGCGGCGTGAGACCCATCGTGGTGTCGCGGCACACGCCGTCCTCGATAGCAGCGAGCGAAGCACCGTTGCCCAGATGGCACGAAAGCAGGCGGTGGCAGCGCGAACCCAGGATCTCCTTGGCCATCATCCACTCATAGCGGTGGCTCGTGCCGTGGGCGCCGTACTTGCGCACGTGGTACTTGTCGCACACGTCCTTGGGCAGCGCGTAGGTATAGGCGACCTCGGGCATGGTCATATGGAACGAGGTATCGAAGACCGCCACGTTGGGCAGCTCCGGATACTTCTCACGGCAGTACTCAATCGCCGCGGCCTCGCCGTAGTTGTGCAGCGGGGCAAGTGGTGCCACCTCAAGAATCTTGGCCATAACCTCGTCGTCGACAACTGCGGAATCATCGAAGTGCCAGCCGCCCTGAACGATACGATGACCAATGCCATCAATCGTAAAGTCGGTCTTCTCGAGCTCCTCGAGCACACGAGCGATAGCAGAGCGATGATCGGGGAAAGGGACCTCCTCGGTCTGCTTGGCGCCACCGTTCTCGGAGTGGCCAAAGATGCCCATGTCCGAACCGATACGTTCGCAGTTGCCCTTGGCGAAAACCTCTCGGGTATCGGTATCCAAAAGCTGATATTTAAGGCTTGAGCTGCCGGCGTTGACAACAAGTACGTTCATGAGACTCCTTTGCAGTGCAATACGGTCGACGCAGACCCCTTAAGGCGGCCGCATTTTAATAAGAAGTTATCACAACTTGATAAATAGCTATCAGTCATATCGCCCAACGAGCGCAAAAGAGGGGCCGAACGGCGCTCGGTCGTCCAGCCCCTCCCCTCTTGCAATTACTTGCCGTTGACGATGCGCTCGACGTCGGAGGCGATCATGAACTCCTCGTCCGTGGGGATGACGAAGATCTTGACCTTGGAATCCTTGGCAGACAGGCACCAAGCGCCGTCGCCACGCAGGGCGTTGCGGGCATGATCCATCTTGACGCCCATAAAGGCCAGGCGGTCGGCAACGCCGGCGCGGACCGCCGGAGCGTGCTCGCCGATGCCGGCAGTAAAGACAAGGGTGTCCATACCGCACATAGAAGTAGCCATCTCGGCAGCCTTGGCGGCAATCTTGTAGACAAACATGTCGAAGGCGAGCTGAGCATCGGGGTCACCAGCGGCGGCGAGCTCCTCGACGTTGCGGCAGTCGTTGGTCTTGCCGCCGGTCACAGCCAAAAGGCCGGACTTCTTGTTCATCATCTCGTCGACCTCGTCGAAGGTGTAGCCACCCTCGCGCTGCAGGTAGCACACGGTAGCCGGGTCGATGGAGCCGCAGCGGGTGCCCATCATGACACCGTCGAGCGGCGTCAAGCCCATGGTGGTGTCCATGCACTTGCCGTCCTCGATGGCGCACAGGGAGGCACCGGAACCGATGTGGCACACGACGACCTTGCGGGCCTCGCCGTTGGTCATCTCGGCGACCTTCTTGGAGATATAACGGTAGCTGGTGCCGTGGGCGCCGTACTTACGGATGTGCAGCTTGTCGCAGACGTCCTTGGGCAGGGCGTAGGTCTTGGCGACCTCGGGCATGTTGAAGTGGAAAGCGGTGTCGTAGACCGTGACGTTGGGCAGGTCGGGATACTGCTCCAGGCAGTACTCGATAACGTTGGCCTCGGGGTTGTTGTGCAGCGGCGCGAGCGGGGCGACCTCGCGGATCTTGGCGAGAACGTCCTCGTCGACGAGGGAGGAATCACCGAAGTACCAACCGCCCTGAACGATACGGTGGCCGATGCCCTCGATCTTGACGCCGTTGGCCTCAAGGTCCTTCAGGACGACCTCGATGGCGACCTTGTGGTCGGGGAACTCAATGTTCTCGGTCACCTTCTTGGAACCGTTGGCAGCGTGGGTGAAGGTACCGCCGGTAAAGCAGACGCGCTCGCAGGAGCCCTTTGCGGACACCTTATGGGACTTGGTATCGATGACCTGATACTTAAGGGTCGAAGATCCTGCGTTGACGACCAGAACGTTCATGTGTCTCCCTACTAACAGGCGGTGTGGCGCCGCCAGGTTACATACGCTTCAATAATAAACCCAAACACCCTCGCGCTCGGGTTTATTGCGTTGATATATAAGTTATCGGTGTCTAAATACTCATGTCCTTCAGCTTGTAAGACGAAATAGCGCGGGGATATACACCAGGGAAGAAATCCCGAGCGCAACAAGCAATACGACTCGAATGCCCGCAACGCTACTCAGCACAGCGTTGAGCAGATAGAAAAGAACGGCACCCACCGCCACCATCTGGCTTTGAACCGAAATCAGTGAACAGCGCATCGATGAGTCGGCAGCATTTTGGAAAACTGAGTATTTGATTGGGGCAAACAACGAGTACGCAACCGTCTGCAGCACATAGAACACGGGCAGCAAATTAGCCGGAGTAAGGGGGATCAAAAACAAAGCTGTCAATACTAAGCGAATGATGCCGCAAATACGCGCAAAACGGCCATTGTCGACATGAGCAATCACGCTGGGCACAATAAGCCCCATGGAGGCCGAGGCAAGGAGCTGGACCGCAATGGTCACACCCGAAGCGACGGAATTCATTCCGCGGCCCGCAAGCAGCAGTGAGAAAAAGTCTTCCAGGGCGACAAAAGCAAATGCCTGAGAACAGTCCATGATGAACGCTGAACGAAGAATGCCATTACACGCAATAGCGGCACCGATCATCTTCGGGCTAATTCCACGCTCAGGTGCCCCCGCAGTGTCCCCTCTTCGCATCTCAGGAATGCAGACCACGACAACCAACGTCAACACCATTGCGATGATATCTGCCGAAAGACCAATGAGATATGCACCGACAGACGAAATGAAACCGCCCACGCAAGCGGAGATGGCATAAGAGGCATAGAAAACAAATCGCTCAACGACATTAAGTCTTACGAGCTGGTCCCGAGAGACGCTGTCAATGTAGATCGCTTCTATGGATCCGCTCACACATGCAACTGCAAATCCTTTGAGAGCAAACGCGCCGATTAAAAGCAGAGGAGAACGGGCGAAAAGTAGGGCGGCGTAGTATCCAAGCATTCCCACGACGCCAACGAGACCGCTTGTCTTTCGTCCAAACCTGTCAGCAATATAACCAGTAGGAACCTCAAGAATGAACTTACTCACTTGGTATGCAATCATCATGCTAGAAATCGCTACCATCGAGAATCCGACGAATTCAAGGTAAACCGTCAGAAAATACAAAATGGTGCTGAAGTTCGACAAAAAAACGAACGTCATATAAAGCAAAACCGTACGGTTTTTCATGCTCCGCCCTCCAAGAGCCAATAGCCCAAACCGAAATCTTGGAAAAGCATGAGGGCAAAGCCGTCAGTCATGTGTTACAAGGCGTCAACATTCACTTGACGCCACGAGGCCAAATGGCCTCACGAAGCGAGATGACGCAATAGGTGAAGAAATACCGTCTGGTGTCGATCGGTCCAGGCATTTTGTCGATAGCAAAAATAGATGGGCAAGGCCACGTCATGCGAGCCTTCAATGGAGCACTCGCTCACTTCCAGTCCATCTGTTGCGAGAGAAGAGCCAGAAAAACTCAATATCAATCCCCCGGCTTGAAGAAACTCAGTCTGCGCCCTGTTTTCGTATTCGACGTCGCGGAAGCGGAAATTGACGAGCTGGGCTTCAGGGCATTGGTTAATCGCATTGAGACAGGGTGACAAATTAATGGGAACAGCGAGCCTGCCGCTCAGTAACTCGCGAATGGTCATGGCGCCCACAGATTGATGACCCGCTGGACACGAAAGAACCTTGAGCTCCTTTTCACCCAAGTATTTCGAAGAAAGGACGCTGTCCCTTGGTTCCTCAAATGAGATGGCCGCGTCCGAAATTCCAAGCATAAGCGACTCAAAGCATGTAGCCGTTGGCTGATGCCACACATCAAGGTGAATATGAGGGTGCGAGCGTTCAAACGAGTCATACCAGTTTTCGGCAAAAAGACGCCCCCGCCCATGAAGGCAGGGGGCGTAAAGACGAAAGTGGCCATCGGGCGAGACGCCGTCGTCCCTTGATTGAGCGTACTTTTTGAGATCATCGACTTGCGCGAGGATTACGCGCGCGCGTCCCGCAAACTCTCGCCCTGCAGGAGACAAAACGGCCTCGCCCGTCGACCGGTCGAGCAAAACGACCTGATACTCAGATTCCAGCTTCTTGATCGCCGACGAAACAGCCTGCGGACTCACATGAACGGCGCGAGCCGCCTTGCGCACGCCGCCATAATTCGCTACCGCTTGAAGATATTCGAGTTGAGACAACTGCACAGGTTTCTCCAAAGGCAATCAAGACGACGGGCCATACGATCTCAGATAAGGTTCTCGCCCAAGTTCTTGCCGCCGAGGACGTGCATGTGGAAGTGCATGACGGTCTGACCGGCGTTGACGCCCTTGTTGGAGATGACGCGGAAACCGTCCTCCAGACCCTTGGCCTTGGCGACCTCCTGGATGGCGTGGGCCATGGCGCCCATGGTCTCGGCGGGCACGTTATCGGCGATGTCACTGTAGTGCTTCTTGGGGATCACGAGCGTGTGGACCGGCGCCTGGGGATTGAGGTCGTCGAACGCGATGACCTGGTCATCCTCGTAGACGACGGTCGAGGGGATCTCGTGGTTGGCAATTTTGCAGAAGATGCAATCACACATGGTTGGTTCCTTTCTCACAGACCAAGGTAATTATATTTGGTCGGGATGGTTAGAACGAAAGGTTGTCGTCGGTGTTGGCGGCTTCGCCGTCGGCGAGCACGTCGTTGCCGTCGACGTCCTTCAGGAGCACCGAGACCTTCTGCTCGGCATCGGACAAGCGGGTACGCAGGCTCTTGAGGAGCTCGACGCCGCGGGTATAGCTCTCAAGCGACTCCTCGAGCTCCATATCACCCGACTCCAAGCTGCGGATGATGAGCTCCAACTCCTGTGAAGCCTGCTTGTACGTAAGCTGCTCGACCGGGGTCTTCTCTGCCATATCTGTTTCCTTTCCTAAAGGTTTATCGCTATGAAACGCGGCCTACTCGACCGTATCGACCGTTGCCGCCACGTTGCCGTCTGCCATGCGCACGCGAATGGCGTCACCGGGCTTAAAGGTCTTGGCGCTCGTGGCCACCCCATCATCGCTGTACGCGATGGAATAACCACGGGCAAGCACCTTGAGCGGCGACAGGGCATCGAGCGAGGCTGCCGCACGGCCCAGGTCGGATGCTGGCTTGTTGAGCATCGTGCGCCCCTGATGCTCCAGGCGGGAGCTTGCGAGCGTGAGCGCATGGCGCTTGCCATCGAGTCCTGAGGTGCTTGCGATCAAGCGCTCGGGCAGACGCTCAAAGTTGGAGCGGAATGCCCCAACCGAACGCGTTATGGCGCCGGACAAACGATCGGCCGTCAGGGCAAGCTCAGACTCGCGACGCTCAACCATAAACGTTGGGTCGTTGAGGCACGGGCGGCACGCAGCCGCATCGAGCGCATCGCCCAAGCGAGCCGTATAGGTATCCCAGGCACGGCGACCGCGCTGATCGAGCATCTCCAGGTCGACCTGGGCCGACCCAATCATCGATGCCATCGCAGCACCCAGACGTTGATAGCGCGCCTCGAGCACATCGGCCAACTCCGTCATAGCCGGAGCCACCGCTTCGGCCGCCCGCGTGGGTGCCGCCGTAGGCGTGGAGGCGCGACGGTCGCTCACCATGTCGCAAATCGAGGTATCGGGCTCATGGCCAATGCCGGTCACCACGGGCACGGGACAAGCCGCCACCGCGCGGGCAAGCTCCTCGTCATTAAAGGTCATGAGGTCCTCAAAGGAGCCGCCGCCGCGCACCAACAAAATACAGTCGGGCGCCGGCGTAATGGAAGCGGCGCGGCGCAGGCCCTCAATGAGCTCTGTCGGCGCACCCTCGCCTTGTACCTTGGCACCCACGCAGACGAGCTCGACGAGCGGGTTGCGACGACGCAATGTGCGCTTGACGTCGTCGATTACGGCACCCGAAAGCGAGGTGACGACCGCCACGCGGGAGCAGAACACCGGGATGCGGCGCTTGCGCGCTTCGTCCATCAGACCCTCACGGCGTAGCTTTTCGGCCAGTTGCGCCACTTGTTGACGCAGCAGACCCTCCCCCGCCAGCGAAAACGAGCGAGCGACAAAGCTCATGCGGCCCGTAGCCTTATAGAGATTGAAGCTGCCCTTAAAGCTCACCTGCATACCGTCGCGCAGATCGAACGTGCGCTTGAGATAGGCACCCTTCCAAATGATGCAGTCAACGGCGGCCGAATCGTCCTTGATCTGGAAATAGCAGTGGCCGCTTCGGGCGTTAGGACCACGAAAACCCGTGACCTCGCCCAAGACGCTCAGCTGCGGAATGGCATCGAGCGCACCGGCGGCGATCTCCACCGCCTGGCTCACGCTGAGCTCCTTGCGCTCTTGCTCGTCCGAACCGTCGAACTCGGCGGAAACGGCATTACCGGTTAGGTTCCAGCCTGCCACGCAGCCTCCTTTCGTTATCGAGCACAGAGGCTCCGGCCCCGTGCGAAATTAAGTCCAACACATAGTACAGCGCCGCGAGGACACGAATCCCCGCGGCGCCTGCCTGTCCCATTTGTTATCGGTTGGAGTTTCTGTTGTAGCGAGCCATAAGGTAGAGCAACTGAATGATCGAAGTGAGCGCTGCAGCCACATAGGTAAGCGCGGCTGCCGTCAGTACCTTCTTGGCGCCGTTGACCTGCTTGGAGCTCATGCCCGACTGCTCGATGTACGCCACAGCACGTCGGCTGGCGTCAATCTCGACAGGCAACGTAACGAGTTGGAACAGCACACTAAACGAGAAGAAGATCAACGCGAGGGTCGTGAGCCCGGCAATGTTCATAAACAGGCCCAAGAGTAACACGATGGTCCAGGTGTTCTGGGTAAAGTTGACGACCGGCACGAGGGCGGTACGCACTTTCATCATGGCATAGCCGCTTTGACGCTGGGCGGCATGGCCCGCCTCGTGGCAGGCGACGGCAACGCTTGCGACCGAACCGCCCGAACGGTTGGCATCCGACAGATACAGGTTGTTGTCCTGCGGGTTGTAATGGTCGGTGAGCTCGCCAGCGACACCCTTGATACCCACGGCGCTACAACCGTTGGCATCGAGCATGCGGCGAGCGACTGTGGCACCCGTATCGCCGTCCGAGCGAACCTTGGACCAGGTTTTGTACGTCGAGTTGATATAGTTCTGTGCGGCAAGGCCAAGCACCGTGCAGACAAGAACAACCAGCAGGTACAGCGGGTCGATGCCAAAGCCGTATCCATAGTAATAAGGCATGCGAATTCCTCCGAGTCGAGTTACACGTTGGAGGCATTTTACCCACTCAACCGGCTAGGCTTCCCTACAGGAGCTCGATTTTGCCGTCCTTCACCGTCAACCCCATATTGCCGGAAAGCAGATCGTCCAGGCGCGAGCCCACAAGCTCAAAGCGCCAACCTTCGCGCAGGCGGCTCTGCTCGGGATGCTCAATGTAGTCGGCCAGGTCATCGCGCGAGGCAATGACCGAGGTCGCAACGCCTGAGCGCTCGGCAACCAGGCGGATAAGCGCATACATAAGGTCAGTCACGCTCTCCAGCTCCGGCGAAATCTGACGATGTCCGCGCACCAAGAGCGGCAGGCGATCGTGCGGACAGCTCGCACCGCGCTTGATGGCCATGAGCGCACCGTCCACGTCGCGCTCCCCCAATTGATCGGTACCGCGAATGCTACGGAACTCCTCAACGCGCACGGGATTGCGCTTAACGAGCGCTAGCAGCGTGTCGTCGGACATGACCCACTTGCGTGGGATGTTGCGCCGCTCGGCGCGGTCCTCGCGCCAGGCGGCGAGCTCGCGCGCGATACCCAGCTGATGACGGCTGCACGAATTGATGCGCTTGACCTTGCGGAACGCCTCGTGGCGATCGGCGCGATAGTGCGACTCGTCAGCCAGCGGGCGCAGCTCGTCGAGCACCCAGTCCACACGGCCCAGCTCGCGCAGGCGGCTCATCATCTCGGTATAGGCGACGATCAGGTACTTGACGTCATCGATCGCATACTCAATCTGCTTATCGGTCAGCGGGCGGCGCGACCAGTCGGTCAGTGACTCGGTCTTGGGCAGCGATACGCCGCAGAACGTCTGAACAAGCGCGCCATACGAAATCTGCTGGCGCTCGCCCAAAAAGGCGGCGGCGACCTGCGTATCGAAAATCGGTCGTGGCAGCACGCCCACGGTATGGAGCATGACCTCCATATCCTGCGAGCACGCGTGGAAGACCTTGGTCACGCTCTCGTCGGCCATAAGCTCGGCCAGCGGCGATAGGTCGTCGATTACCAGGGGATCGACCGCGACGCTCTCAGCAGGGGTGGCAATCTGAACCAAACATAGACGCGGATGGAACGTGCGCTCGCGCAAAAACTCGGTATCGACGGCAATCGCGTCGAACTCACGGGCGCGCTGGCAAAAGTCGAGTAGAGCCTGATGTGTGGAAATGTACATATCAACCCATCGAATAAGGTTAGGCCCGAAAAACACGGGTAGGATATCGGCATTGCCTTACAACTATACTCGGTTAGTCACAGAACGGGAACGTAAGTATGCGCTGCCTTATCATCCACAACCCGGCATCGGGCCCCAGCTCAGATGAAATCTTCGCATTCACGCACGCCCTTGCACAGGGCGGCGACGAGGTCGTGATGCGCTTTATCGGCGATGGCATGGAACCCGAGGACGCCGTGGCAGACGTGCGCGAGTTTGACCGCGTGGTCGTTTCGGGCGGCGACGGCACTGTCTCCAACGTGCTCGACCAGATGCGCGGATGCGGTGTCCCCACGCTCGTCTTCCCCTCCGGTACGGCCTGCCTGTTCTTCAACAACATCGGCAATGCCCCCGAGGCGGCGGCGCTCGCCAAGGCCTGCCGTGCCGGTCGCACGGTCAAAGTCGACATGGGCGAGCTCTTTTGGCTCGACGAGAACGGCAACGAGAAGCGCCACGGCTTCATCATCATCGCCGGCTCGGGCTTCGACGCCGAGATCATGATGAAGGCCGCCCCCACCAAAAACGACATCGGCGAGATCGCTTACTTCCTCTCCGCGCTCGCCACGCCCAATCCCACGGTGGCGCACTTTACGATTGAGCATGACGGCATTGTCGAGGAGCTCGACGGCATCTGCTGCATGGCCGGCAACACCTCGGTCATCCAAAACGACATCAACCTGTTCCCCGACTGCCGTATGAACGATGGCATGGTCGACATTGCGGTCATCGAACCCGTAAAAACTGTGCAGCTTCTACCGACTGTGATCACCGCCGCACTCGACCCCGCCGGCAAGGTACTCGGCCGCCCGCAGTTCAAGATCATCCAGACCAAGGAAGCCAAGATCACCTGCACCCCGTCGCTGGGCATGCAGTTCGATGGCGAGATTATCTCCAGCAATTCGGGCGTCTTTGGAGCCCGCGCGCTTCCGCAATGCCTCGACCTCATCGTCGACGAATTCTCCCCGCTCGGAAAATAGGAGGACCCTATGAACGACAATCCCCTGCTCGGCTTTATCATCATCGTTTTGGCCATGCTCGTCGGCTATGCGATCAACGTGATCCACCGCCGGAAGAAGTAATTCCACATTGGTATGATATTCATCCAATTATCGTCTCCCCTGCTGTTTATGCATTTGCCAAACAGCGGGGGATTTTCTTTGCGCCCCGTGCAAGGCGCTTTATTCAGGTAATGTAATTGCAGGACGTCTTTATTAAAGTAAAGCTACAAACCGAGTATAATTAACCACTCATCGCATATTTCATTACGCTTATCGAGTAAGTTTCTTTCATAGATGAATATTGTTTCCAGTTCGTTACGCTAATGGGGTGTCTTTATTGGCTGAAGCTCTCTGGCAACGGAGAGCTTTCGCACGCTGGGAGGGAAAATGAGGAAAACTCACCCCGTCAACGCGCTCAAAAAGCTTGGCATAGGCCTCGCCTTTGGAGCTGCAACCATCATGTCCATGCCGACGTCTGCGCTCGCCTGCACGCAGATCTACATGGGCGGCAAGCTCACGGCGGACGGCAACACGTACTACGGCCGCGCCGAGGACTTTGGCAAGCGCTATCTTAAGCACTACGGCATCGAACCTGCCCACGAACCTGGCTTTAAGTACAGCTCGATTGAATCTGCTTTTGAATACACTTCGAACAAGCCTACCTATCGCTACAGCTATGTACGCGACCACCCCTCCAACTGGATGGGTCGCACCGACGCCTACTCCGAGGCCGGCATCAACGAGAAGGGCGTCTCCTGCTCCGCCACGCTAAGCACCTCCTATAACGAGGAGGCCGCTGCAGCAGACCCCATCGATGAGGAAGTGGGTCTGGGCGAGTACAGTTACGGCAGCATCATCCTGGGCGAGAGCGCCACGGCCCGCGAGGGCGTCGAGCTCCTCGGCAGCCTGATCGATGATCAAGGCGTCTGCACCAACGACCAGATCATCATCGCCGACAACAACGAAACCTGGCTGTTCGCCACACTTTCCGCCCATCAGTGGATCGCCATGAAGCTCGCTGACGACGTCGCGTCGCTCAACCCTAATATCGGGAGCCTCAACTACGATGTCGACCTCAATGACACCGAGAATTGCCTCCACTCTGAAAAGATCCAATCCATGCCCGAAGAAAAGGGTTTCGCCAAATACTCCGCTGACGGCAAATTCGATGTCGCCCAAACGTATGGCGAAAGCCTCGCCGATTCCGGCGTAAACCAGTGGTCCCGCTATGTGCAAGGCCGCGATTATTTTGGTAGTCAGCTGACCGAAGGCACAGATTACGACATTATCACAGTAAAGAAGGATGGAAAACCTGACCAAAAGGGAGCCATGGTCAGCGAAATCCAGCCCCTGTTCTTCAGGCCTGGCAAGTCTGGCTGGAGCACCTTTGAGCTGATTCGTGCCTTTGGCAACCGCGGCGAGAACGTCCCTGGCCTCAACGCGAACACTGATGGTGTTTATTGCATCGGCAGCGAGCGCAACACCGAGATCAACCTCTTCCAGATTCGTCGCGGGTATGACCCCGAAGTCGCTACCATCCAGTGGGAAATGCTCTCCCGCGCCGCGTACTCCGTCGCCATCCCGTTGTACTCCGCTCTGATAACTGAGGTCAGCCCGTACTTCAGCGATCAGACCGTCTCCTTCGATCACTGCAAACAGACTGACGTCGTGTACAACGAGGAGCCCGAGAACTCAATCAACTACGTCCTCATGGACATCAGCTCGCTCTGCTTTGAGAACCCTGACACCCTTGGTATCAGCGTCCGTGCCTACCTCGATGCGCTCCAGAACGAGCTCATCGAGCAGAACAAGGAAGTTGACGCCGCCATGCTAGCCGAGACGACCACCGAGGGCCGCACTGCCCTGGCCAACAAGGCCGGCAAGGCTGCTACCGAGAACACCTACGTCAAGTGCAAGGCCTTGCTCCAGGAGATGCGCGCCTATCTGAAGGCTGAGAACTTCGACCAGCCCTTCACCCCGAGCGACCTGAACACCGAGACCAACGGCCTCAAGGTGTCCATCACCTACGCCAAGGACGCTCTTGCCACCGACCCGGTAACCCCAGATCAGCCTGGCACTCCCGAGCAGCCTGGTACTCCTGAGCAGCCCGGTACCCCCGAGCAGCCCGCTAAGCCCGAGCAGCCCACCACCAAGCCCGAGAAGCCTGGCAAGTCGGACACCACGACCACGGTAACCACCAACAAGACGAACACCAAGGGCGGCCTGCCCACCACCGGTGATCGTTTTGATGGCCGCGTGGTGGCTGCATTCGCCATCGCTGGCGTTGCCGTCATCTCCGCGGGCGGTTACTTCCTCTACCGTCGCAATAAGGAGTAACGTCTTAGCTGAGCGGGCAAGGCAGCAATGGCAGCCTCGCCCGCTCAGCCCGCTCTTTTGACCGACGGGAAACCCGCCTGGAATCTTTTCAAAAAAGATTTCCCCGCACACACTTCGCTGTGCTATAGTGCAGCGCAACAGTAACTAGGTGCGACCGCGCCACGGCATCACGAAAGGAGCCACCGACATGAAGAACACGATGAAGTCTCTCAACAACTGGTGGTGGCGTGATGCGAATACGATCGGTCGACAGTGAGTCCCTCACGCCTGTTTTTGCGCTCTAGGTGATTGGAAGGCCTCCGGTTTCGACCGGGGGCCTTTTTCTATCTCGAGCCCGATCGCATTCGCATCACGCGCCCCCGCTTTTCTCTTGCACCCCCCCTCCGAAAGGATTTTCACCATGTCTCAGAACACCACCGCCACCCAGCCCCGCACCGTCCAGACCGCCGACCGTGGCAAACTCGATGTCCGCGCCCTCGTCCTGCTTGCCATCCTACTCGCCGCCGGCTTCATCCTCAACTTCACCGTCGGCAAGGCCATCTCGGGCATCTCGGGCGGCATGATCAGCCCCGAGTTCATCATCTCGGCCTTCTGCCTCACCATCCTGGTCGTTCGTCCCAACATCGGCCAGGCGCTCGCCATTGGCCTCATCTCGGCTGCCGTGATCCAGATCACCACCACTTCGCCGTTCGTCGATTTTGCCGCCGAGGGCATCGCCGCCATGCTCATGGCCGGCATCGTCAACGCCGCCGGCAAGAACGGTCAGGTCAAGCCCGCCATCGCTGTTGTCGCAACCTTCCTGACCACCTTTGTCTCCGGCGTCATCTTCATGGTCATCAAGATGGCCATGCTCGGCGTGGTCGGCGAGCTCGCCGCCGCCATGTTGCCCGTCGTCGCCATGACCGCCGTCTTTAACGCCATTCTGGTCGGCGCCCTCTACCTGCCCATCCAGAAGGCCCTGAAGCTCAACTAACCCGCTCGGCTTTACGAGCCACCCCATCTTGGCGTTCATTCGACGCTCGCGTACCCAAGTACGCTTCGCTCCTCTTTCGCGCCAACCTGGGGCCCCTCGTAAAGCCGTCTCCGTGCTTCACCACCAAAGACCGTCCCAAACAACGAGCTTTTTTGGGACGGTCTTAAACAACTGGTCATTTAAGACTGTCCCCAATGACTATGAAAGGTATCCATGGAAACGATCATCAACGTCGACGATGTCTCGTTCTCCTATGGCACGCAGACCGAGCAGGCGCTCAGCCACATCTCGCTCAGCGTGAACAAGGGAGATTTCATCGGCATCATCGGGCCCTCGGGCGCCGGCAAGTCCACGCTTGCCGCCTGCCTGTCGGGTGCCGTGCCCCACCACTACACCGGCACGTTCTTTGGGTCCGTCATGGTTGACGGCCACGACACCTGCGAGGTCTCGCTGACCGACGTGTCGCAAATCGTCGGCAGTGTGCTGCAGGATATCGACACGCAGATGGTCGCTTCGGTCGTCGAGGACGAGATGCTCTTTGGCCTCGAGAACTTTGGCGTTCCCCACGACCAGATCGAGCAGCGCGTGAGCGAAACGCTCGAGACCGTCGGCATCAGCGACCTGCGCGACCGCGAGATCGCCACGCTCTCGGGCGGACAGAAGCAAAAGGTAGCCATCGCCGCCATCCTCGCCATGCGCCCGCACGTCTTGGTTCTCGACGAGCCCACCGCGGCACTCGACCCCGCCAGCTCCACGTTGGTCTTCGAGACGCTGCGTGAGGCAAACCGCGCACTTGGAATCACCATCGTCGTCGTTGAGCAAAAGGTCTCCCTGCTCTCGGAGTACTGCAACCGCGTGCTCGTGCTCAACCATGGCGAAATCGCGCTGCAGGGCGAGCCACACGAGGTCTTCGCGCATACCGACGAGCTCCGTGCCATCGGCGTCGACTGCCCTCGCGTCACGCGTATCTTCAATAGCCTCGAGGCCGATGGCCTGGTAAGCGGCACCCCCTGCTTGGATGTCGATGAGGCTGAGCGCCTGATTTCGGGCATCGTCGACCCCGCACACGCGGCCATCGAAGCCCAGGCGCCCACCGGTTCCCCGCATGCACCGTCGTTGCGTCCTCATGCCAAGGACGCCGAACCCGTACTCACCTTCGACCATGTTGAGTTTGCCTATCCCAATGGCGGCGCCGCCGTACACGACCTTAGCCTGACGCTCTATCCTGGCGAGCTCGTGGGCATCGTCGGCCAAAACGGCGCCGGCAAGACCACGCTCACCAAACTGCTCACAGGCCTGCTTAAGCCCGCCTCGGGCAGCGTGCGCGTCACGGGACTGGATACCGCAGCCGTTCCCACGAGCCGCATCGCTCGCGAGGTCGCGACCCTTTTCCAAAACCCCGACCGCCAGATCTGCAAGGACACCGTGCTCGACGAGGTCGCCTTTGGCTTGGAGCTTGGCGGCATGGACCGTGCCGAGGCTCTGCGTCGCGCCCAGCTCGTCATCGACCGCTTTGGCTTGCCGGCCGACGAGGCGCCCTTCTCGCTCTCGCGCGGTCAGCGACAAATGGTGGCGCTTGCCTCCGTCGTAGTGGTTGAGCCCAAGATCGTCGTACTCGACGAGCCCACGAGCGGCCTTGATTACCGCGAGTGCATGACCGTCATGGAAACGGTGCGCACCATGGCCGAGCGCGGTTGCGCCGTTATCATGGTCTGCCACGATATGGAAGTCGTCTCGGATTTTGCCGAGCGCATTGTGGTAATGGCCGACGGTCGCATCCTCGACCGCGGCCGCACGCACGAGCTATTCTCGAACATCGATCTCATGCGGCGTGCCTACGTGGAGCCTCCCCAGGTTATTGAACTCTCGCGCCGTCTGGCATCTTCCGTCTCTCCCGCTTTTGCGCAGGTGAGCGAGGTCACCGATGTCGTTCGAATTACCAAGGAGATGGTCCACCGTGGTTAACGTCATCGACTACATGCCGGGCGATACGCTGCTGCATCGCCTGAACCCCGTCGTCAAACTGGGCCTCGCCGCCGCCATCATCGTCGCCATCTTCTTGTCCGACACCTACGTGGCGCTGCTGGGCTTTTTGGCACTCACCCTTGCGCTGGGTGCCTATGCCGGTGTCGTCGACCGTCTGTTCTCGCTGCTCAAGTTGCTGATTCCGCTCGCGCTTATCATGCTGGTGCTCCAGCTAGCCTTTATGCGCGATGGCAACGTGGTGTGGGGCTTTATCACCGACACGGGCCTCATCACGGGATCGAAGGCCTGTCTGCGCCTGCTGGGTGTGGCGTTACCACTCATCCTCATGCTCATGGTGACCAAGCTCAACGACCTTGCCAACGCCTGCGTCGAGGTGCTGCACGTGCCGTATCGCTATGCCTTCACCTTTACCACGGCGCTGCGCTTCGTGCCGGTGTTTGGTCAGGAGATGAACGCCATCATGGAAGCGCAGACCGCACGCGGCGTCGAGTACGACACCAAGAACCCCATCAAGAAGCTCAAGCTCATGCTGCCACTGTGCGTGCCACTGCTCATCTCGAGCGTGGGCAAGACCGATGCCACAGCCTTGGCGGCAGAACAGCGCGGCTTCTATCTGCGTACGCGCGCCAGCTCGTACAAGCGCTACCCCATCAAGGGCCTGGACATCGCCGTGCTCATCGTCAGCATCGCCCTCATCGCCATCGGCTTCCTGTTCTAGTTCACCACCGACATCAACCGCCCAACGCAAAAGGCCTCGGCTCGCACCAAACGAGCCGAGGCCTTTACTGTTTCACCAGATAAAACCTACCAAAATAAACCTGTCCCTTTTTGGCAGGTCGGAAGCTAGAGACGGTAGGGGGCGCCGCTGCGGATGATGGATTCGCGCACCAGGACATCCATGGCGTCGAGGGTGATCTCGGGCATCTCTCGGTACTTCTGCAGCACCGATAGCTCGGTGCAGGCCAGAATGACGCGGTCGCAGCCGCTACGGGCGAACTCCCACATCACGCGGTCGAACTTATCCATATCGGGCTCACGTCCGGCCTTCACATCATCGTAGATAAGCGACATCACATCGTTCTGACGTTTCTCGCTGGGATAGACGACCTCAACACCCGCAGCCTTACATTCGCGGCCGTAGACGCCCGCACCCACGGTTCCGTCGGTGCCCATGATGCCAATCTTGCGCACCGGCTCGGCCGGCATACTCAGGTTGGGGTCGAACTCGCACTCCCCCATCACCGCACCGGCCAGAGCATAGCGCACCGACTCACGCGGCATATGGATAATCGGCACCTTCGTAAACGACTGGATCTGGTCGTAGAAGTAGTGCGACGTGTTGCAGGGAATGGCAATGTGCGCACAGCCCAGCGACTCGAGTGCCTGGGCACACTCTTTCATGGTCGCCAGCAGCTTGGCATGCTCGCCGGTCTTAATGGCCAACGTGCGGTCGGGCATGGTCGACTTGGAGAGCACCACCATGTCGATATGTTCCTGATCGCAGGCAGCAGCCGTATGACGCACCACCTGGTCGTAGTAATACGACGTGGCCTCGGCGCCCATACCGCCGATAACTCCCAGCTTTTCCATCGCCGCCTCCTTGGTGACGCTTGCGCAATTGCACGTATCATACCCGCGCCCGCCCGATGCAAACCGGACGGGCGCCGCGCTCATCTACTTGTAATACGTCTTGAACAGCTTAAAGTGGCGCAGCTTGGTGTGCCACATGCGCAGCCAGCGGTTAAAGACAAAGTCGCCCTTCATAAACGAAGGGTCGGCGCCCTTGCCTTCCTTGTCCAGGCGATGCACCTTAGCGCGCAGCTCGGGATCCTTGACGTACTTGTCGACGACGCCCATGGGGACGACCATCCACAGGGCCTCGTCCTGAGCCGTCACAAACTCCGGCTCAAATGGACGGTTGAACACATACTCGTCCACCACATACTTGGCAACGTTAAAGCCACTGTTAGTGACGTAGTAGTTGCTGCGGCCCTGGCGCGTGTTGAAATCGAAGAACTTAAACGAGCCGTCGCGCTCGTCGTACTTAACGTCAAAGTTGGAATAGCCCACAAAGTGAAGGTCCTCGAGCAACTTGCGCACGCCGCCCATGAGCTCGTCGTTGGGCTCGGTAATGATACAGGCGTGGTTGCCGACACCGTGGGGCTGATGCTCCTCGAGCAGCACATGGCCCAGGCACATCATGCGCACCTTGCCGTTGCGGTCGGAATAGCTGGTGAGCACGCGCATGTACTCGTCGTTGCCGGGCACGCGGTCCTGCAAGATCAGATCGTCGGTGTAGCCGCTGGCATACGAATCGCGAATGACCTGTTCCAGCTCGGCGCGGTCGGCAATCTCATAGGCCTTCTTCTGGCCCTCGAACTCGTGCTGCCACCACATGATGCCGTCAGAAGGCTTCAGAATCATCGGGTAGGGAAAATCGATCTGGTCGAGCACTTCGGCAGGCGCCTCACCCTGGGCATTGAGCATCGCCTTGGTAAAGGTAAACGTGTGCGGATAGGGCACGCCATGCTTCTCGCACAACTCGTAGAAGATCTCCTTCTTCTGGCACTGCTCGAGCATGCTGTAGGGCGCGTAGGGAGCGACGATGTTATCCGCCAGCTCATGAGCATCCTTGGCCTGAGCCACGAGGGCAACATAGTTGTCGCCACAGCCCACAAGGACAATCGTCTTATCGGCATGCGCCTGGGCAATGCCGTTGACGGTTTTGAGCATCACGGGCATGGTATCGATATCCACGTTGGGCGTGTAGTCGATAATCTGGCTGCGGTACGCGGGGCCCGTCTGATACTTGCCAAAGACCAGACTCTTGACCTGGTACTCCTCGTAGAAGGCGCGCGCCACCGAATAGGCGTTGATGTCGCCACCGAGCAGCACGGGAATGAACTCGCGCTCTGTAAATTGCAATGCCATGGAAACTTCCTATCATGAACTGCCCACACAACGGGCGGTCTTTGCGCAACTGAATTATTCTAGCGTGCCGAGCCGCCGGCGCCCAAAGCTCCACCGTATCTATGGCAATCGACGCAATCGTCCAGCACGAAGGCCAGCACGAAGACGGCGCTCACCGTTGTATGACAACGGGCAATGAACCTACCATTGTTGTAGGATTCAACATGTTGCCCGCCCCGTCGAAAGGTGCACCGTGCCCCAGGCTCATCCGATCAACAACCCCATCATTGACGCCGCAAAGCGCGAACTTGCGGATCGTGCCCAGACGGCAGCTCCCCTACGCACCGCAAACGATGCTTACAACGGGCCTGTCCGCATCGTCTCAATCAACACGTCGGAGCACAAAGGCACGCGTAAGTCACCCGTCGCCGACGGGCACGACACCGTCGTCGAGCAGTTTGGCCTCGCCTCCGATGCGCACGCCGGACATTGGCACCGTCAGGTCTCCTTTTTAGCTGCAGAGTCTATCCAGACGGCGCAGGCGCGCGGGCTCGATGTGCACGAGGGCGACTTTGGCGAGAACTTCACCACCCAGGGTATCAACCTGCTCTCACTCCCCTTGGGCACGCAGCTCAAGCTCGGCAGCGAAGTACTCGTCGAAATCAGCCAGATCGGCAAAGTCTGCCATACCCGCTGTGCCATCTACTATCTCGCCGGCGACTGCATCTTTCCCCACGAGGGCGTTTTCGGCGTGGTACTAAAGGGCGGAGAGGTCCATACCGGCGACGAAATCCAGGTGGTCAAGCTCGGCGACGGCACTTGCTCGTTCACCCCCGCCGAGGCGCTCGAAGAGATTGAGCAGGCTCGCCAGGAGGGCACGCTGTAGTTGTAAAACCCCACGTTGAGATAGCTTTTACAGCCCAAAGTTCCTCTTAAACAGGCCCCCGTAACGTTAAAGTTGAACTCTATGGTTTCTCAACAATTCATCATAACTGCAGGTCAAAGCCAAAGCCTCAAGTTCAACTTGACCCTTTGGAACCTTTAAGGTTCAAGTTGAGGTCGAAAGCAGTAGTAGAATACCGTTCGAACCATAACCTACGATTGATTGCAGAGGGACTGGATGCAGCATTCGAATCATCGCACCGCAGCGCTCATTGCGTCGAAGCCGGCTCGTATCATCACGAGCGCCGCGCTCGCCGTTGCGCTGACGGCCTCGCCGATGCTCTCCCCCGTTGCGGCGTATGCCGCCTCGCAGGCAACGCAGGACCAGCTTTCCGCAGCCCAGCAGAAGATCGAAGCCGCCACGAGCGCCTACAACGACGCCCGCACCAAACTCGATGACCTGCAAAAGCAGATTGACTCCAATGAGGCAAGCATCGAGGAAATCGAGGCCAAGCTTCCCGAGCAGCAGGCCAAGGCAAGCTCTGCCATGCGCGATCTGTACAAGTATCAGAAGGGCACCAATCCCATCGTGAGCTTCCTGGTCAACGCGCAGAGCCTGGGTGAGTTCATCACGACCTGCAAATACACCAACCAGATCACGAGCTCGAGCGTCGACGAGATCGAAGAGCTCAATAGCATGCAAACCGAACTCGAGCAGAACAAGGCCGAGCTCCAGCAGGCCAAGTCTCAGCTTGAGGCGGAGCAGAAAAACGCCGAGGATGCGCTGGCACAGGCCCAGCAGCTCCGCAGCGAGGCACAGGCAAAAGCCGAGCAGGAAAATGCCGCCGAGCTTGCCAAGCTTGAGGCCGATAAGGCCGCTGCCGCCGAGAAGCTCTCGGGCGAGGGCGTAAGCGGCAGCAATTCCAGCAGCCAGGCCACCAACACCAACACCACCATCGACACCACGCCGAACAACTCGAACAGCGGCAACTCCGATTACGATTCGTTCATTAATGAGTGGACGAGCCGCATTGACAATTATCTCGCCGGCTCCCCCATGGCAGGCCAGGGGTATAACTTTGCCGTCGCCGCTTGGAATACCGGTGTCGACCCCCGTTGGTCCCCCGCCATCGCCTGCATCGAGAGCACCAAGGGTGCTTATTGCGCCAATTCTTACAACGCCTGGGGCTGGAGTGCGCGTGGCGGCGGTTGGCGCAGCTTTGGCAGCTGGAGCGAGGGCATCTCCGCTCACGTTGCCTATCTGGGCGCCAACTACGGCTCCACCCTTACCCCGGCAGCGGCCAAAAAGTACTGCCCGCCCACGTGGCAGGACTGGTACAACAAAGTCGCCGCCCAGATGAACCGCATCTAAGTGCAACTGCAAAGGGCCCCAATGGGGCCCTTTTTCTTTTAGGTAGCGGAGGTATCGACAACGCCGGTCGCATTGGCAACCGCGACTATGACGATCGTGCATAGGAGCAGCACACCCAATGCCTTGAGCCAGAGTTTCGCGAGTTTCTTGCCGCGATAGCTGTCGAGCAGTGCGAATCGTCGACGAAGACGGCGCTTATCGAGCAGCGCAAAATGCATAAGCACTATAAGGCCATCGACAAAGAAAAAATACTCGATTATGAGAAGCCACGTCGGGTAGCTTTGGTTTGCTCCGGTGGGGTGAAAGACGGCAAAGTGACTTCCGGCAAAGAACACAAGCAGCGAGAAGCAGACGAGCGTATTCCAAATGCGGCCCAGAGACTCCGGAACGCGAGAGAGCAGGCCGCATGCAGCGGAGGCGGCAGGGCACTGCTCGGGCAGGGGGGGCGGCGGGGCCAGGAGGCCCTGCGGGGTTCTGGAGCCCTTGGGGCGTCAACACCGTCTCCGAGGCCGGAGTTCGGACAGGCGGCGCAGGAGGCCGCACGGGGCGACTCAGATCGTATGCCGCGCGCGTCGCCCGTCCCAACGCTTCCGCACTCGCAAAACGCTTGGCCGGGTCGAGCGCCATCGACATGCAGACGGCATCGGCAAGTGGAGTGGGAATGCCGCGCGCCTCGCATTGCTCGCGCATGTCGAGCCCTGGCTTAGGGTCGACTCCCGTCAAGCAGAAGAACAACAGGGCGCCAAGTGCGTAGACGTCGCTTCGCACGCTCGTCTGCCCAAACCCATACTGCTCGGGCGGCGCATAGGGTCGCGTGCCAAACTTGACGGTGTCGGCATCGGCGCCATCGTGCCATACGCGCGCGATCCCCAGGTCGATAATCACCAGCGATGAAAATGTCAGGCCGTCATTAGGCGTATAGTTGGCACCTGTCACGATGATATTCGACGGCTTGAGGTCGCGATGGATCTCCGGCGCCGACGTCTCCCCCGCCATTGCAAAACCGGCATGGAGCTCACCCACGGCATCGCATAGGGCAGGATACAATTCACGCGCATAATCGGGGGTGGCTCCCAGACGGTCCACCAGCGCCCCGAGTGTCTCCCCTTCGATGTATTCCATAACCACGTTGAGCTCGTCGCCCACACGACGACAATCGACGATTCTGGGCAGGTGCTCAAAACGCCTGCCTGCCCGCTGAGCGGCAAATAGACGCTCGTATGCCCCTCCGATTTGAGCCGAAGCATCGATGCGTTTACGGACAAAGGGGCCGAGCGAACCACCGCCGGTTCCTTCAAAGTACACGAGCTCGGTTGTTTCAACGGACGAGCGCTTAAGTATACGCTCCACGCGATAGCTGTCGTCGCAATCGAGCGACGCCAGGTGCTCGACAAGCGCTGCGGTCAGCTCGTCATCGGAATATGTTGGGGTCTGAGTATCCATAGCCTCCATCATAGCGCAGGGCGCAAACGCCCCATGGCATCCGCGCCCCGTTCGTTTGCATCGTTGTTCGACAGCTCCGCCGGCTCAGATATCAGCCGCTAACTCACCGTCTCCTCGCCAAAGCGATACAGCTCCTCGTTGACCTTTTGGAGGCTGCACCCGCGATCGATACAAAAGATGATAATCGCATCGCGGCGGTCCTTGCAGTTAAGGACGCTTACCCCGGCAGCCGTCAGCGCACGGTTGGCCTCTTTGAGCGTCAGCGCCATCGCAAAGGCAATTTGCAGCACCTTATTGCGACTCGGATGACGTGCACCGGTAAAGATCTGATAGCCAAAGGTCTCATTGAGATCGGCCATACGAACCACGCGCGAGCGCTCCAAGCCCTTTTCCTGCAGTAGCTGCTTCAGGTAGTCCGAAAGCGACGGGGCGGCAAAGTCGTGCTCTTTGATATAGTCATCGATGTTTGGCGCGTCGAGAAGCTCATTGAGCAACTCCTCGGTCAGCTTTTTATCGGGCATACGACTTCACCTCCCATACGGCGCAACGGTTGCGACATGCTAGGCCAACACCCAGCTTGCAGTGGCAGACTTATCAAACATGTTGGCAAAATACAGTGCCTTCTTGATATCGCCATCAAAGTAGATATTGCCCGCCACAGAGCCACCAGCGGCAAGGGTACCAGACTGTAGCTCATCGGAGCCCTCGCTGTAGTAACCCTGATTCTGCTGAGCGCCGTTGGCGTCCTCGCCCTTCCAGTCGTAGATGTTGTAATCTGCGCCCTCATCGCCATTGTTGACGTACGTGACGTGAATGCCCGTCATGGTCGAACCGTCATAATTTGTGAGGCCGGGCTGGACGGAATCGACAACGACGGAAAGACCGGCAGCCGTGGTCACCGTCGCACCAACCGCCAGGTCAGTCGTAGACTGCTCTTCCTTCTTCGCCTCTTCCTTCTTGTCGCCATCGCCAGCGTCCTCGGTGACGGTCGCCTTATCGCTACCACAACCGGTAAGAAGACCGGCAGTCCCCAAGGCGACGGTGGCGAATGCGCCCAGTGCAGCGCGACGGCTCAGCAGCACTTCGTTTTCAAGCTTTTTCATCATGCATCCTTCCTACGATCCGGCTACCGTGCCGGCACACAGCACATCGTAGGAAGGATTAAACTTGAATTCATTAGCTGAGAGCTAAGGCTGCGGTAAACGGCCAATGCAGTTATCCAAACGCCGAGTAAACGCACTTTGCGCAACCGTCTGCTGGCAGTGCATCAACCCACCGTGACGGATTCCCCGGTAAAGGTGCTCACAAGCAACAGGATAAAGAAGGCCAAATAGCTGATGCTCAGCGGGTAGGCGATGACCAAAAAGGCAATCCATCCTACATTGGTCTTACCGTCGGCGCAGCGCTGCTCACGACTGCGATAAAGCCAAATCGTCACGCCGATAGCAGTGATAAACAGTACGAGTGCCGCCGTAGCCAGCCCAGCAAGCACAAACATCACGCCAATGCCCACAGCGATGACCGGAAGCAGCAGCAAACCGCACCCGCATCCACCCGGACTATATACGGCAGACTGTCGGCGTCGCCTCATCGCCGCGCCACCCCCATCATCTTTGAGCACTACAGTGCGATAGCCTGCTGAACAGGAACGATCTTGTCGAGTTCCGGTTCGATCCGCCTTTTCTCGGCCTCAAGGTCAAACGCCACCTGAGCGCGCAGCCAATAACCATCCGTCAGGCCAAAATAACGGCAAAGACGGAGGTCGGTGTCGGCCGTCACGCGACGTTTTCCCAAGACAATCTGCCCGATACGCTGAGCCGGAATCCCAGTCTCTTTCGCAAGGCGATATTGAGAAATGCCCATGGGAACAAGAAACTCCTCTTTGAGAAGCTCACCAGGAGTCACCGGCGACAGCAAATCGGCCGAAGTCTCATCACTTGTGATAATCGACGATTTCGACATTCCAAGCCATCTCCTGTCTCCACTCAAAACAGACCCGATAGCGCTCGTTAACACGGATGCTATATTGACCGGCACGATCGCCCTTCAAAGCTTCCAGGCGGTTGCCCGGCGGAACGCGAAGATCATCAAGCGAAGCACAAACCTGCAGTTGGCGAATCTTCCTCAGCGCAACGCGCTCAAAGGGCACGAACCTCCTGACCCGCACACCCATGGCAAAGCGTTCGGTATCCTCATCTTTATACGATGCAATCATAGTATCGCCTTACGTTAGTAACGTCAAACGTTTCTATAGACTTACATCTCTATTATAGCGTACATTTGTTCGTATTTTCTAGAGCAGGTATCCTTCGCCAATTAACCAAGCAGAAGCAATCGTTTGTAGACATCGAGACCTTTGAGTAGGATTTCCTCGTCGAAGAGCATGCTATCGGTATGCAGAGCGCTCGTGGCATAGGCGGGACAGCCATCCGGATCACTCGGGTTTTCTTGACCCTCCGGCACGCCCGTGCCCAGCAAGAAGAACACGCCCGGCAGATAGCGCTGATAGAAGGCGAAATCCTCGGCGATTAGCAGCGGCTCGTCCACAAGTTGCAGTTCGGACAAGGCAGGCGCGACGCTGGCAAACAGCTCGGGATCGTTATCGACCGGTGGATAGCCCTCGGCAAAGTCGAGATCATACGTGCAGCCCGTTGCGGCACAGGCATCGTCCAGCACGCGGCGCACGCCTTCGCGCGCCCGGTCGAACATGTCGTCCGTAAACACACGCAGGCTTCCGGCCACATGGGCCTCCCCCGCCACCGCGTTGCAAACGGTGCCAGCCTGCAGCAGGCCAAACTTGCCGATACAGGGTTCGTCGGTGCCCAGCTCGTCCATCAGTTCGCGCTCGGCAACCAAGAACTTGGCAGCCGCCAGCGCCGCATCGTGCGATTCCTCGACCGGAACGCCATAGGTCTTAGCGATATGGATGCTCGTCCCGTGAATATGAATGTGTGTCTCACTCGAGCGCGCCAGCAGCGGGCCAGAACAGCTCGCCAATGTGTTCGCAGTCAGATCGGGCCACACGTGAAAGCCAAAAATGCGGTCGACCCCGTAGCGCTCGAACACACCGCTCTCGCAAACTGTCTTGGCGCCACCAGTCGTCTCCTCGGCAGGCTGGAACACAAAGAGCACGTTGCGCTTGATGGCACCTGGCTGCTCACGAATCGTGCGATCGACAAAGGTTGCCGCCGCAAGGGCCATGGCCATGTGTCCATCGTGTCCGCAAGCGTGCATCTTTCCGGGATGCTTCGAGGAAAAGGCCGCACCCGTCGCCTCCGCGATGGGCAGTGCGTCCATATCGGCGCGAATCGCCGTGGCATGCGCGGCGCCCGTGCCAGCGTCGAAGAAAGCACAAACACAGCTGGGGCAGGGATGGGTCACTTCACAGGCAAGCGAAGCGAGCACGCCCTCGATATAGGCTATGGTTTGAGGAAGATCGAAATCGAGCTCCGGAATGCGATGCAGGTCGCGACGATAGCGACGAAGTTCTTGGAGCTCGGTCATAAAGGATCCTTTCATGGGGCATATCCATTCACACAATATTGTGATACAGGATTGTGGCACACATGTTTCCAGCATATTGCTGCATTTTTTAAACGTTATATACGAATACTCTTGTTTTGTAAAGTGCAACGTGGTAGGGTCTTTACCACTTGATAGAGGCGCGGGCACGAAGAGCCGCGGGCGAGCCGGCAGGCTTTGACCCCGCGGGGAGGCGAAACCCGCCGAACTGGGCTTTTCGGGCACGAACAACCTGGTGGGCCTGCGGGAAATACCCACAGGACTGTCTGCAGCAATGCGGGAGCGCTATCCGGACATTGGGTCCACGCTATGCGGATTCGATGCGCAGATGGCGCCGTCTGGATAGCGAGGTTTACGGGACATGGCATTGACCCCCAACGAGGCATATGCGGCCAAGCAGCCGTTTGTGGACAAGGAGACACTCGAGCATATCGTCGAGCAGTTCCCCACGCCGTTTCATCTATACGACGAGGCGGGCATCCGCCGCAACATGCAAGAAGTACGCGACGCCTTTGCATGGAACCCGGGCTTTAAGGAATACTTTGCCGTCAAGGCCAATCCCAACCCGGCGCTCATCTCCATTCTCAACGAATACGGCTGCGGCTGCGATTGCTCGAGCTATACCGAGCTCATGATCGCCCGCTCGCTGGGTATCACGGGACACGACATCATGTTCTCGTCCAACGACACGCCGGCGGCCGACTTTGAGCTCGCCGACAAGTTGGGTGCCATCGTCAACTTTGACGACATCAGCCACATAGAGTTCTTTGAGCGTGTTGCGGGGCCCATCCCCAAAACGGTCAGCTGCCGCTTTAATCCAGGCGGCCTGTTCCGGCTCTCCAACGGCATCATGGACAACCCGGGCGACTCCAAGTACGGCATGACCACCGAGCAGCTCTTCGAGGCCTTTCGTATGCTCAAGGCCAAGGGCGCCGAGAACTTTGGCATCCACGCATTCCTTGCCAGCAACACCGTCACCAACGACTACTACCCCAAACTCGCGCGCATCCTCTTTGAGCTTGCCGTGCGCTTGGAGCGCGAGACCGGCGCACATGTCGCCTTCATCAATCTGTCCGGCGGCGTCGGCATCCCCTACCTGCCCGAGCAGCAGGCCAACGACATTCGCGCCATCGGCGAGGGAGTACACGCGGCATACGACGAGATCCTGGTTCCCGCCGGCATGGGCGATGTGGCCATCTGCACTGAGATGGGCCGCTTTATGATGGGCCCCTACGGCTGCCTGGTCACCAAGGCTATCCACGAGAAGCAGATCTACAAGGACTATATCGGCGTGGACGCCAGTGCCGTCGACCTCATTCGTCCCGCCATGTATGGCGCTTACCACCACATCACGGTGATGGGTCAGCCGGGCGGCGCCGACAAGGCCACAGCGCCCGTCACGGACACCTATGACATCACGGGCAATCTATGCGAGAACAACGACAAGTTCGCTATCGATCGCGAGCTGCCGCATATCGACATGGGTGACCTGCTTGTAATCCATGATACCGGTGCGCATGGCTACTCCATGGGCTACAACTACAACGGCCGTCTGCGCTCCGCCGAGGTGCTGCTGCGCCCCGACGGCTCGGCCGACCTTATCCGCCGCGCCGAGCGCCCGGGCGATTACTTTGCCACGCTCGACGTGCTACCGAGCGGCCGAGAGCTGCTGGCCAAGTCGCGCGCCGAAAGTGCCCGCCGTCGCGCCCAAGACGAGCGCCTGGCGGTCGCCGCCCAATGGAACAAACGCATCCAGATCGCGGACGCGAAGGAGAAGAACATGGACATCCGCAATCTCGAGGGCTCAATCGTCGCCCTCGTCACGCCGTTTAAAAAGGATGGCAGTGTCGACTTTGACGCACTCGAGCGCCTTATCGATTTCCACCTGCAAAACGGCACCGACGCCATCCTCACCCTGGGCACCACCGGCGAGAGCGCCACGATGACCGACGACGAGGACAACTCCGTCGTCGCCGCCGTGGTCAAGCATGTTGCAGGACGCGTCCCCGTCATTGCCGGCTCGGGCTCCAACTCCACGCAGACCATGCTCACCAAGTCGCTCACCTATCAGGGCCTGGGCGCCGACGGTCTGCTGCTCATTACCCCCTACTACAACAAGTCTAACGAAGAGGGCATCTACCAGCACTTTAAGACCGTGGCCGACGCCGTGGACATCCCCTGCATCCTGTACAACATCCCCGGCCGCTGCGGCTGCGGTATCAGCGAGCGCAATGTGGAGCGCCTGGCCGCACATCCCAACATCATGGGTATTAAGGAAGCCTCGGGCAACGTCGCCTACGCGGCCAAGATCGCCCACCTGCTGTCAGACGACTTCCGCATGTACTCGGGCGAGGACGCGCTTACCGTACCGCTCATGAGCCTGGGCGCCTCGGGCACCATCAGCGTGTGGGCCGATGTTCAGCCGCAGCTCGTGCACGACATGTGCCGCGCCTATCTGGACGGTGACGTGGAGCGCGCCCGCGATATCCAGATTGCCGGTCAGCCGCTCATCAACGCCCTCTTTAGCGAGGTCAACCCCATCCCCGTCAAGGAAGCGCTCGCCCAGATGGGTATGATCGAGGCAAACTACCGTATGCCGCTGTGCCCCATGGCAGACGACACGCGCGCTGCACTTACAGATGCTCTGAAGGGAGCTGGTCTGCTTGATTAAGACCGTCATTATGGGAACGGGCCGCATGGGCTCGCTCATCCGCACTACCGCCGAAGGCATTGTCGACGCCGGCGGGCAGCCCGTTTTTGATATCGTCGCCCAGATCGGTTTTGATCTGTCCGAGCTCGAGAGCGCCCCGGCGGCCGACGTTATCATCGACTTCTCGAACGTCGTGACCTTCGATGCCGTCGTCGCCTATGTCGAGCGCACGGGCGCCGCGTTGGTCTCGGGCACCACGGGCTATACGCCCGAGCAGATGGACCGCCTGCGTGAGCTGGGCCAGAACACCCGCGTTATGCACTCGGGCAATTACTCCATCGGCATCGCAGCCCTGCGTCATCTAGTGGCCCAGGCCACGCGTGAGCTGCCCGGCTTTGACTGCGAGATTGTCGAGACTCACCACAATCAAAAGGTCGACGCCCCCAGCGGCACTGCCAAGCTACTGCTCGATGCCGTCGTCGAGGCCGAGCCCGAGGCAGGCTACCACCCCGTCTATGGCCGCGAGGGCATGTGCGGCGCGCGTGACCCCAAGGAGATCGGCATGCACTCGCTGCGCGGGGGCACCGTCGCCGGCGTGCACGAGGTGAGTTTCTTTGGCCAGGACGAGGAAGTCACGCTCACCCACCGCGCCACGAGCCGTCAGATCTTCGTCAACGGCGCCCTGGCCGCCGCCCAGAAGCTCGTCACCCGCGAACCCGGCTTCTATACGTTCGACCAGGTCATGTTTGCCTAACCAGGTATCAACCGAATCCACCCAAAGGAGAGATAGCAAATGAGCAACGCAGCCGAGATGAATGCCCAGGAGATTATCAACTACATCGCCACCGCGCCCAAAAAGACACCTGTCAAGCTATACGTGCGCGAGAAGCCCGGCATGAAGGTTGCCTGGGGCGACGCACATGTCTACGGCGGCCGTCGCGGCAAGACCGTCTTTGGCGACTGGGATGAGCTCAAGGCCATCCTCGATGCCAATGCCGACTCCATCGACTACTACGATGTCGAGAATGACTGCCGCAACTCTGCCGTGCCCATGCTCGACCTTAAGGGCATCAACGCCCGCATCGAGCCGGGCGCGATCATCCGTGACCGCGTCGAGATCGGCGATCGCGCCGTCATCATGATGGGCGCCATCATCAACATCGGCTCCGTCATCGGCGAGGGTTCCATGATCGATATGGGCGCCGTGCTGGGCGGCCGCGCCACCGTGGGCAAGAACTGCCACATCGGCGCCGGCACCGTGCTGGCAGGCGTTGTGGAGCCCGCCAGCGCCACGCCCGTCATCATCGAGGACGATGTCATGATCGGCGCCAACGCCGTGGTCCTGGAGGGCGTGCACGTAGGCAAGGGCGCTGTCGTTGCCGCCGGCGCCGTGTGCGTCGAGGATGTCCCCGCCGGCGCCGTCGTGGCCGGTGTCCCCGCCCGCGTCATCAAGATGCGCGACGAGAAGACCGACAGCAAGACCGGCTTGGAAGAGGGCCTGCGCCAGCTTTAATAGTTACGGCGTTTTACCAAACGCCGTAACGGCTC
>URGG01000014.1 GCA_900547345.1 uncultured Collinsella sp.
ATGGGCGAATACTTTTTGAAGATGACCTCGCCGCCGTCTTGCGTGGCGTCCAGATCGACATCGCCCATGATGCCAAAGTCGTGGTCGCCATCCTCGTCGGCAAAGATCTGGTGCACGTGCCACACGTGTGCGGTCTTCTCATCGGATTCGTCGATGGAAAACATCGCGGCGCTGCGGGCATCTCCGTCGGTGAGGATCTCCTCGTGCTGCTCGTGGTAGGCGTCGAGCGCCTTTTGCCAGCGGATCTCGCTCATGCCCCAGTTATCGTCGAGCTCGCCCAGGTCGCGAACGTGCTCGCGGGCGGCAAGGGTCACGCGGCGGAAGAGCGCATTGCGTACCAACAGCGTGCAGCCGCGACGGTCCGCCACGACCTCGTCGATGCCCTGCGGCGGCGCAGCATCGAGGGCTGCCGGGTTGCCGGCGTTCTCCCACTCGTCCACCAGGCTCGAGTCCACCGAGCGCACCACAAAGCCCAGCCACGAGATAATGTCGCGCAGGCGCTCGTGGCGTTTCTCGATGGGTACGGTGCGGTCGAGCGAACGGTAGGCCTCTGCCAGATAGCGCAGCAAAATGCCCTCGGAGCGGGCGATGCCGAGTTTTTGAATGTAACCCTTAAAATCGCTCGCGCTTTCCAGCATATCGCGCAGAACGCTCTTGGGAGAGAGCTGATAGTCGTTTGCCCAGGGTACTTCCTGGCAGTACTTGTCAAAGGCGGCGTCGAGCAAATCCTCGAGCGGCTTTTCGTACGTGACGTCCTGAATGCGCTCCAAGCGCTCCTCATATTCGATGCCGTCGGCCTTCATCTCGGCCATAGCGCGATCGCGTGCGGCGCGCTCCTGTGCGCGCAGCACCTGTTTGGGATCCTCGAGCGTTGCCTCGACCATTGAGATCAGGTCCATGGTATAGGTCTCGCTCTCGGGATCGAGCAGCTCCAACGCGGCAAGCAAGAACGGCGAGAGCGGCTGATCGAGCGCGAAGTCCTCGGGCAGATCGACCGTCAGCGCATAGTCGATGTCTGGTGCGGCGTCAGTCGGGGCGTCGGGTGCGGGCGGCACCTCGGTGCGAACGACGACGCCGGAATCGATGAGCGTGGCGAAGATTTCGTCGGCGCGAACCTCGAGCTTAGCCTTTTCCTCGGGGGTCTGCAGGCTTGTCTCGATGAGGTCGTGTACGCGGGCTCGGGCATCGCCGCCCTGCTCGACCACGCTAATCACCATGGAGTGCGTGATGCGCAGGCGCGGCTTGAGCGTCTCGGGCTGCGTCTCGATCAGGCGCTCAAAGGTCTGCTTGTTCCAGGTGACAAAGCCCTCGGGGGCCTTTTTCTTTTTAATCTTACGGAGCTTTTTGGGATCGTCGCCCGCTTTGGCCATAAGCTTGGCATTCTCGATCTCGTGCTCGGGCGCCTCGGCGATGACCATGCCCTCGGTATCGAAGCCCGAGCGGCCGGCGCGACCGGCAATCTGATGGAACTCGCGGGCGCGCAGGCGACGCATCTTGTAGCCGTCGAACTTGGTGAGCGCGGTGAGTACCACGGTGTGGATGGGTACGTTGATGCCGACGCCGAGCGTATCGGTACCGCAGATGACGGGCAGCAGACCCTGCTGCGCCAGGCGCTCGACCAATAGGCGATAGCGCGGCAGCATACCGGCGTGGTGCACGCCGACGCCGCAGCCGAGCAAGCGCTTGAGGATCTTACCGAAGGCCGTGGAGAAGCTCGTGCCCTTTGCTGCTTCTTTGATGGCCTCGCGCTGCTCTTTGCTGGCAATGCCAAAGTTGGCGAGCGACTGTGCCGTCGCAAGGGCGGCATCCTGGCTAAAGTGCACGATATAGAGCGGGGCCTCGCCGCGGCGCATGGCGAGCTCGACCGTGCCCTCGAGGGAGGTCGTCACATAGTCGTAGCTCAGCGGAACAGGACGCGGGGCGTCGACAACCAAGTCGCAAGCAGCGCCGGTGTGCTCCTCGAGTGAGGCGGCGATAGCAGTGACATCGCCGAGCGTGGCACTCATGAGCATAAACTGCGTGTGGGGCAGGGTGAGCAGCGGTACCTGCCAGGCCCAGCCGCGGTCGGGGTCGGCAAAGTAGTGGAACTCGTCCATGGCTACGCAGCCCACATCGGCGTCCTCGCCCTCGCGCAGCGCATCGTTGGCAAGGATTTCGGCCGTGCAGCAGATGACGGGCGCTTTGGTGTTGATATGCGTATCGCCGGTGATCATACCGACGTTATCGCGGCCGAGTACCTGTACCAGGTCGAAGAACTTTTCGCTGACCAGGGCTTTGATGGGGGCCGTGTAATAACAGCGTTTGCCCTGCGCCATGCCCATAAAGAGCATGCCCAGCGCGACGAGCGATTTACCCGATCCGGTCGGTGTGCCTAAAATGACGTGATCGCCGGCAGCCAGGTCCATGAGGGCCTCTTCTTGGTGGTCCCACAGCTCAATGCCGCGATCGCTCGTCCATTCAAAGAAGCGTTCGAAGGCCTGATCGGGCGTGAGCCACGGTTCGGGCTCGCTGCCGTCCTCGGGCTCCCACCAGGTGGGGGAGAGCGCGCCGAGCGAGCCAAACTCGGCTTCGGTTCCCGTGCCGCCCGAGAATGAGCTGGCGGCGCCGGCGCCGGAGACGGTGCTGGCGGCGGTATCTGTCGTGGTCTGTGCCATATGGTTGCTTTCTCTCGCGATTGTCCGCCATCCATTATGGCGTAGCGGCGGCGTGGGGCGCCAGCGCGAAAGAAAATGCAGGAAATGGGCGTTCTACCCAGCCGTTTGGTGCAGTTGCCGGCTAAGTGAGTAGACTTTTTGCGATATCGCGAGCACATGGCTTTTGCGCAAGGGCTCTACCTGCGGTTTTAGTTTTCGTTATGCGGGTTGTGCTTGGCTATTGCAAAAAAGTCTACTCACTTAGGTTTGAGGGTCGTTCGCTGGCGCCTATTTGCGCTTGTTTGCTGACGCCGAGACCATCAGGAGCCCTTGGGACTCTTGCGGCAGGCGTTTTTTGCCTTTGCGGGCGCGGTTTTTAAAGTTCTCGACGGCTTCTTCCATGCCCAGAGGTACATAGGTGAGCTCATCGAGGTTATCGGGCAGGTAGCAGGCAAGGCTTTGCTCCTGCGCGCGGCCCGTCGCGAGCTGTTCATCGCTGGGTTGCGCGCCGGGTGTGGCGCAAATGCCATAGACAGCGGCACCCATCTCGCGCGTGCGGCACTCGTACTCGGTTTCGGGATGCTCGGGATGGTCGCGGCGAACGTCATCACTTACCCAAAGTGTGTCGTAGCCTGCCGCGGCAAACTGCCCCAGGGCGTAGTCGCGCAATGGCTTGCTGTCGGTTCGCAGTGTGACGGTGGCGCCGGCTGAAAAGAGCGGGCGGTAGAGCATCAGATGGTCGACATGGACGAGTCGTTTTTTGGCGTACTTGGCCTTGGGCTGCGGCGTGGGAAAGTTAATGGTGATGGCATCGAGCTCGCCTGTGGCAAACAACTGTGGCAGCGATGCGGCGCCTCGGGGCAGGACGAGCGCGTTGGACAGCTCCTGCTCGCAGATTTTCTGCGCGGCATAGGCAATGCAGATGGGCTCCTGGTCCATACCGATAAAGAGGGTGTTTGGCTCGTGGGCCGCGCGCTCTACAAGGTACGTTCCCTTGCCACAACCAAGATCCAGGTGAAGGTGTTCGAAAGGCTTGCAGCCAACTGGCGCGCAAGCCTCGCGCCAATCTCCGACATAGGCCTCGGGGTTCGTCTCAATCGCATCGGCGTAGCGCTCCAGGCGCTCCTCGAGCACAAAGTTCTTAGGCGTGCGAACGTGGACGGCTCCCATGAGGCTCCTTGGTCATAAGTAGGGAACGCATGGCTGCGCGTTCCGTCAATGGGTTGAAAAGGGGTGGGCATAGTTTGCCCGAAAGATGTGGTGCGGCTCGGCGACGAGTTGTCGATGCCTACAGGCGCTTGAGGATCACATAGCGGTTGAGCTCGCCGCTGCGACCGTCGGCATGGAAGCGCTCAAGCTCGCGCACGGGGACCTCGCCGCTCTTGTAGAACGTACGGACGCCGCGCACCAGGTCGGTGATCTGCTGATCGTCAAAGTGATGGCAATAGCGGTAGGCGTGGCGGTCGTTTTGCCAGCCAATGAGGTGGTCACCGGCTTCAAACTGTGTGGAATCGTAACCCTCAAACGGCGGGGTGAGCTCGGCGCGGGCTTCGGCTCGAACGGCCTTGCGAGCCATGCGCTCGTCGTTCATAAACTCCCAAAAGCTGATGGCGATGATGCCGCCTGGGCGCGTCTGGCGCACCAGGGCGTCGAGCACGCGTACGCGGTACTCGCACGACGGCACGTGGTGCATAAATCCAAAGCAGACCGAGATGTCGGCGAGCGGGGCGTCGAAAAGCATGTCGGGTGTCTCGGCGGGGTTGAGCTTCATGAGGGCGTCGAGCACATCGAGTTCCTGGAAGTGCAGGTTGGGAATGCGCAGGGCGTGGCCATGTGCATCGATAGCCAAATCTTGACACGAGTCGACACCATAGAACTCAAACGGGCAGCTGGCATCTGCCGAGGGGTTTGCGCCGTCGACGCCCTTGGCGGCAAGTGCGCCGCCGGCGGCAAAGTTCTCGAATCGCATATTGCCGCAGGCGAGATCGAAGACGCGGACGGGATGCTCGATCGTGGCGACGTCGAGCTGTTCGAGCGCGATGTCCATGGTGCGCACCCAGCCGGGCCACGGGGCCTGACGCGTATCGGAGAAGGAGACGGAGTGCTCGCGATAGAACGTGTTGTTGAGCTGGATGAGCGATGAGGCGAAATCGCGGTTCACGGCGCGGGACTCCCTCCGTTGGCGGTGCGGAATAAACAGTACGACCATACTACCGTTAACGCCGCAACGGGGACAACCGAGCCGTGGGTCATTGCTTTGTTTGGACACATTTCCGCAGCTCATATGTGCCCGCAACCGCCGGTTGTCAAAAATCTCACTAGAATAGGTGGCATGCTTTTGGCGGTGGCGGATAGATTTTTAACTGTGCAAGGCGCCTTAAGAACAAAAACGGTCCGGCGGCACGGCTGGCATCACTTAGGAGGAACCATGAATGTAGAAACTGCGCAGCGGCTCGCCGACCTTCGTCGCAGCAAGGGTTTTAGCCAAGAAGGGCTGGCGCGAAAGCTGGGGCTGTCGCGCCAGGCAGTCAGTAAATGGGAGCGCGCGGAGAGCTCGCCCGATACCGAGAACCTGATCTCACTCGCCAAACTCTATGGCGTGAGCCTGGACGAGCTGCTCAATCCGAGCGACGAGATCGAGGACGATATCGAGTTTGAGAACGAGGACCGCGCCCGTCAGCGCGAGGCCGAGGCGGCAGAGCGTGCTCGCACCCATGAGGCGGCGGCGCGCGCTACCGAGGCGGCAACGCAGGCGAGTGATGCTGCGGCCAAGGCGGCGCAAGCGGCAAGCTGGAGGGCGCAGGCCGCCAATGCCGCTACGGCGCAGGCGACGAGTGGCACCGCGGTTGGCTCGACTCCGGTGAAGGGCCCGTTCCAGTCGTTCCCGTATTGGGCCGTGTGTTGGCTACTGTTCTTTTTACTGATGCTCCTGGTTGGTGTCAGCCCCTTTCCCGCACTGATCTTCTTTACGATTCCTATCTATCACTGGGTGGCACGTGCGCTCGATGGCGATTGGGCACGCGGGGATATTCAGGTTGGTTCGGCGTCGGTGGCGGTCAAGGCCCAGGGGAAGGATACTTCTGCGGAACCTGATGCTGGCGTGGCTACCGCGGCCACCGCTGAGCCATGTGCCAAAGAGGGTGATGAATGATGAAGCTTTCGCATGAATCCAAGGTACGCTTGGGCGTTGGCATCGGAGCGTTTGTGCTCATCATCGGGCTTGTCGTTGGCACTTCGCGGACTTTGATTCATTTTGATGGACCGTGGAATCTCAACGATGTTGTATCCGGCTTGTCTGGTATGGACGATGCGTTTGACGAGGACGATGTTTTTGATGACGGTATTTACTCCGCTCAGTCTCAAAAGCTTTCGAGTGAAACCTTCGATGCCGACTCATTCCAGTCCCTTGACCTGGATGTGACGTCGGGTACGGTCGATATTAAGTGCGTTTCCGATGGACCGGTGCGTGTCATCGAGAGTGGTCGCGTTGCAAAAGGAGTAACTGCTTACGATGCTGCCACGCAAAATCTGGCCGAGATTAGGGGCTCTACGCTCAAGATTAACCAGTTCGACTGCGATGACGAGCGTGCGCTTGACCGTACGGTCACCATCGAGCTGCCGCGCGAGCTTGCCGATAACATGATGGACATTTCGGCGAATGTGGGGTCGGGGGATCTGACGATTACGGACATTGCGTGCCACGACTTCGATTTGACGTTGGACTCGGGAGACATCGAGTTCGCGGGCACCGTGACCGATACCCTGAATGCCGAGGTCGGTTCGGGCGATGTGACGTTCGAGCTCTACCAGGCCCCCGCGAAGTCGATGGACGTGAATGTGGGCTCGGGCGATGTGGAGATGACGGTTCCGAACTCGACGGGCTTTAAGGCGAGCCTCACCTTGGGCAGCGGCGACTTCGAGAGCGATTTCCTTCCGCTTGGCTACGACGGCGAGACCATTTTGAATCTTGAATTCGATAACGGCGATAAGTCTGCTACGTATCGTTTTGAGGTCGGTTCGGGCGACATGTCGTTTGATCCGGAGTGACATGCGGTTTTCGGAGATCGGTACATATAGGCATGCTCTTTGATGGAGGCGCCGGAGCCGTGACGGGCTTCGGCGCCTTTGCCTTTACAATGGGGACATGGAACAGATTATCTTGAACATACTCGAGGCTCTGCGTCGCGGCGAGACCGTGGACGACAAAGCGCTCGTCAAACTGATACATGCCGAGGCGCGCCGTGAGGGCGCCGACAAACGCGATTTGGCCAAGCGCCGTCTGCTGCCGTTCTACCAGCGGGTTAAACGCGAGGAGCCGGCTCGGTGGGCTGCGTGGAATGTCGATTCCGATCTGGAACGTCAACTGCTGCAGGCGCTGCGTATGAAGCCGCGCCGAACGGCTTCGGGCGTGGCGACCATTACCGTCATCACCAAGCCGTGGCCGTGCTCGGGCGATTGTCTGTTTTGCCCCAACGATCTGCGCATGCCCAAAAGCTATCTGCACGCCGAGCCGGCGTGCGCCCGTGCGGAACAAAATTGCTTTGACCCGTATCTGCAGGTGAGCGCTCGTCTGACCGCGCTTTCGCAGATGGGGCATGCGACCGACAAGATAGAGCTCATCGTGCTCGGTGGCACCTGGAGCGACTATTCGCAAGGGTACCAGACATGGTTTATGTCGGAGCTCTTCCGTGCACTCAATGATGATGCGGTGGCGGGCGTGGCGGCCAACCCCATGTTGGCGCGTCCGGGCATCAGTCGTGCCGAGGCGGGGCGTCTGCTCGATGACGCTCCCGCCGATGCCCTGCCGCCGGTGGTAGTAGAGCGCCGCGAGCGCTATCGGGCCGCCGGCATTGCGACAGACGGGGCTGAGCTTGCTGCCGGCGTTGCCGACGAGCAGGAGCGTGTGGATGCTGCCGTGGGCGGCTATAACCGCGCGGTGCGTCGTCTGTACGGCCCCGGTACGCCGTGGGGCGAGGTCGCCGTGTGGCAGACAGCAACGATGGAAGAGCTCGAGCGGCAGCAACGAATCAACGAGACGGCGAAGCATCGTGTGGTGGGGCTCGTTATCGAGACGCGCCCCGATGCCGTAACGCCGCAGGCCCTCACGCTCATCCGCCGCCTGGGCTGCACCAAGATTCAGATGGGTATCCAGAGTCTCGACCAGCACCTGCTCGACATCAACGAGCGCCGCATTTCGGTGGCTCAGGTCGAGTGGGCGTTTTCTCTTGCGCGCCTGTTTGGCTTTAAGATTCACGCGCATTTTATGCTCAACTTGCTGGGCGCCACGCCCGAGGGGGACAAGCGCGACTACGAGCGCTTTATGACCGAGGGGGCCTTTATGCCCGACGAGGTCAAGGTCTACCCGTGTGCGCTCATCGAGGGCTCGCGTTTGGTGGGCTGCTATGAGCGCGGCGAGTGGCGCCCCTATACCGAGGAAGAGCTGCTCGATGTGTTGGCCGACGACATCGTAGTGACGCCGGCGTTCTGCCGTATCAGCCGTATGATTCGTGACTTTAGCTCCGACGACATCATGGTGGGCAACAAGAAGCCTAATCTGCGTCAGCTCGTTGAGAACCGCCTAGCTGCTCGGGGTGACGGTGCGACGGTGCGTGAGATTCGCTATCGCGAGATCAGCACGGCGGGTGCCGATCTGGACGAGCTGACCCTTGACGAGGAAGTGACGTACGAGACGCCGGTGACGCACGAGCGCTTTTTGCAGTGGGTGACGCCGCGGGGCAAGATCGCGGGCTTTTTGCGGTTGTCGCTGCCCGACCATTCGTTTGTTGCCGCGCATGCGGACGAGTTGCCGACGACGCCGGACGAGGCGATGATTCGTGAGGTGCACGTGTATGGCATGGCGGCACGCGTGGGCGATCAGGGCCAGGCAGCGCAGCATCACGGGTTGGGGCGTTTGCTCGTAGAGCGTGCCTGCGAGATTGCCCGGGATGCGGGTTATGCGCGTATCAACGTGATTAGCGCGATTGGCACACGTGAGTACTATCGCCATCTTGGATTTTATGACCATGGCCTTTATCTGCAAAAGGAGCTCTAGATGAACAAGCCGAGTGTTTCTGCCGGCGTCGTTGCCGGCGTTGCTCTGGGCGCCGCGGCGCTTGGTGCGGCCGCCGTCGCTGTTCGTGCTGCCTGTCTGCAGGTTGCGCGAACCCGCAATGGGTTGGCGCGTGTGAAACGCGTGCACGATGAGGGCGGCGACGAAGTCCGCGTATTGGTGCAAGGCGGCGTCTACCAAAGCGCGAGTTACGTTGGCGAACGCTGGGCGGAGCCCGTCTTTGCGTACTATCGCGCGTTTGACGACGTGTTTGAGGCTGAGGACGCAATGCGTGATGCTTACGGGCATGGTATCGACCGTATGCTCATGCTGGGCGGCGGCGGGTTTGCCTATCCCAAGTTTGCGCTGATGTCGCACGAGAGCTTGCGCATGGACGTCATCGAGTATGACGGAGAGATTACGCGCCTGGCGCGCCGCTGGTTCTACCTGGACGAGCTGGAGCGCGCGGCGGGCGACCGCCTGCGGGTGATAACCGCTGAGGCTCGCTCGTATCTGGGCGTGACGAGCGTGGGTCATCGTCGCTACGACGTGGTCGTGAGCGATTGCTTTGGCGGTGCCGAGCCCGTACGCGAGCTGGCGACCGTTGAGGCGCTGCGCCTGGTGCGGGGCAGTCTGAACCCCGGCGGCATCTACGTTGCCAATATCGTGAGCGCAAACGAGGGGAGCGATGCGACGTTCCTGCGCGCCTGCGCTGCCACGGCACTCGAGGTATTCGTCCACGCCTGGGTAGTCCCATGTGGCGATGCGAAGTTCGGCGGCGAGGAAAACTACCTGCTCATCGCCAGCGACGGCAACTACGCCTTTGCCGAAGCAGTGCCCTTCGACACTGACTTCCTCGGCACCGTCCTTCACGACAAATAAGTCTCCCCGTCCCAAAAAGACTGGTCTTAGGCGTGGTCGCGCCAGCTGAGGACGCGCTGCTTCATACCCTCGATGTCGAGCACGCCTTCGGCAAAGCCCTTGCGCACGAGCTCTTCGGGGACAAACTCGTCGTAGCGGTCAAAGTAAGGCACCTCGCCAGGATAGACGAGCTCGATAGGATCGAAATCTTTCTCGGCCTCGGCGGCGAGCACCTCAAAGAACGTCTCCTCGTCGGCCTTCATCTTAAACTGCATAAAGTACGGGCGTGACGGGTCGAGTCCGCGAAGGCCCAGCTCCGCGGCACACTTAATCTTGAGCATACGCTCGAGTGCCAAAAAGGCGTAGCTGCCCAGCCAGGGGAAGAGCGCCCAGGTGTCGCCGCCCAGGTTAATGAGCGGCTTAGTTCCCGCACCCGAAATCTCAGCCGTATGGCGAGCCTGCGCCAAGCGGGCCCGCGCGTTACCCATAAGGTACGGATACGCGGCATGTTCGTTGAGCGCCTTGCGCATGCGCTCGAGCACATGCGTATTGATGTCACCGGGGCAGTCGCCAAAGTAGGCCGGCACTCGGCCCTTGACCTGCGTGGCAAAGACGGTGTGACGCTTCCAGTCCACTTCCTCGACGATCCAGCAATGGCCCGCGATGGCGATGCGCTCGCCAGGTGGTGGCGGGTTGACAATCGTGCCCAGCTCGGCCGATTCGCTGCGAACGGTAAACTCCTCGTTCTCCTGGAATACGGCGTAGAACTTAAAGTTGTTGATGATGCGCTCGCCCGCGAGGCCCACGATGAGCCCGCCGCCCTCGGTGACTTGGATGTGGTCGATCTTGATGAGGTGGCGCAGCAGTACGCGATAGTCATCGGCCGAGATGCGATGGAAATAGCTGAGTGTGAGCACGCGCTGGGCAAGCTCTGCCGGCGTGAGTTCGCCGGTACTGGCAAGCGTCGACATAGTCTGGTGGTAGAGCAGGCTGTAGGGGAGTCGATCGAGCTCGGGCGGCTCGACCCACTTTTCCTCGCGATAGAGTTGTACGAGCGCGATGCCCTGCAGGAGCTTCCACGGAATGGTCTCGGGCATCATCGTGCGCGGCTCGGGCTCTTCCTCGCGCATGACGAACCACATCTCGGGTGGAAGATCGCGGCGTCCCGTGCGGCCCATTCGCTGCAAAAAGGAGCTGACGGTAAACGGCGCGTCGATCTGGAAGGCACGCTCCAGACGGCCGATATCGATGCCAAGCTCAAGCGTAGAGGTGGTGACGGTCGTCTGTGCCTGTTCCTCGTCGCGCATAAGCTCTTCTGCCGTCTCGCGTAACGATGCCGAAAGATTGCCGTGATGGATGAGAAAGCGGTCGGGCTCGTGTCGGCTCTCGCAGTAGCTGCGCAGCATGGAGCACACGGCCTCTGCCTCCTCGCGCGAGTTGGCAAAGACCAGGCACTTGCGGCCGCGGGTGTGTTCGAAGATATAGCCCATGCCGGGGTCGGCGTTGTCTGGTGCTGTGTCGGTTGGATTGAGTAATGCCTGTTCGGGTGCTCGGGGGATGTCGACTTCGCCCTCGGGGGCCGAGGAAGTTTGGCGGTCCTTGGGAGCGGCCTTGCCCCGTGCCCGCTCACGACGTTGACGGCGCTCCTCTTGTGTGAGCTGTCCGCCGTGACGCATGTCTTGGGCGCTGGCGGGCAGTGCCGCGGGTGCCGCTGCCTCAATGCGCTCGCATGCGAGCACCTCAGCTTCCTGCGGACCTGTGCTCGTGAATCCTCGCTGCTGCGCCTGGGGACCCGAGTTGTAGAAGTGCTCCATGGAGATGCGCCACACGCGGCGCGGTTCTTCAAAGCGGGGGATAACGCAGTCGCGTCCCGTTCCCTGTGAGAGAAAAGCGCCCGTGCGCTCGGGGTCGCCGATGGTGGCCGAAAGGCCAATGCGGCGGGGCTGCACGCCTGCCATGCGCGAGAGGCGCTCGATAAGACAGAGCGTCTGCCCGCCGCGGTCGCCGCGCATGAGCGAGTGGACCTCATCGATGACTACATAGCGCAGGTCGCAAAACATGCGCGGGATCGCCATGTGCTTATGGATCAGGAGCGCCTCGAGCGACTCGGGCGTAATCTGCAAGATGCCGCTTGGCTTTTTGATGAGCTTGGCCTTGTGCGACTGCGAGACATCGCCATGCCAGTGCCAGACGGGGATGTCGGCTTCTTCGCACAGGTCATTGAGACGGACGAACTGATCATTGATGAGCGCTTTGAGGGGGCCAATGTAGAGGGCGCCCACGCTCGCGGGCGGGTTCTCCCAAAACTCGGTCAGGATGGGAAAGAAGGCTGCCTCGGTTTTGCCGGAAGCCGTGGATGCCGTCAGGAGCACATTATCTTGCGTGTTAAAGATGGCATCAGCTGCCGCAACCTGGATAGAGCGCAAGCTCTCCCAATCGTGGGAGTAGATGAAGTCTTGGATAAACGGGGCGTAGCGGTCAAAGGCGTTCACGGGGCCTCCTTTCAAAAGCGAATCTCTCAACGCGGCGGGCAGTGGCTTGCTGCATTACTGCTTCAACGTTTGCCCAGATAGAGCCTGCCAAAATAAACCTGTCCCTTTTTGGCAGGTTAGATGGTGAATTCGGCGAAGTTACGGTCGCCGTCTGCGGTGCCGGTGTCGCCTGTTGCGGCTGTCGGCGCCAGCGCGTCGCCGCCGACGCTTTGCAGCAGCTCGGCTACGTTGGCGTCGGGGTTTTGGCATAGGATGTCGAGCAGCTCGATAAAGTCACGAATGACTTCACGCGGCGTCAGATGCGTGTCGGCTCCCACGCGACCGAACTCGATCTTGAGGAAGTCCACCAAGTCGTTCTCGGTAAGCGTGGGCGTCCAGCCAAAGTAGCCGGCGTGAATTTGCATGAGTTTTTCGATCAGCACCAGCAGCTCCTCGTAGGTGAGTGGCTGCAGACGGATGATGGGCGCGAGCATGTCCTTAAGGTCCTCGCGCGCAAAGCGACCCTGAGCGAGTCGGCTGCGCAGAGCTTCGTAGGAGAACACGCCGCGGCGGCGGTCTTCGATGGAGGTTGGCGTGCCGCCCATAATCATGCCCAGGTACTGCGCCTTGCCCTGGAGTGTGTCGTTGTACATGGTCAGGATTTTCTCGTAGTTGTACTGGCGCGTGATGGCGTTGGGAATCTTATACAGATTCACGAGCTCGTCGATGAGCACCAACATACCCTTGTAGCCGCTGCAGACCAAAAAACGCGCGATGAGCTTAACGTAGTCGTACCAGTCGTCGTCGCTGATGATGGTCGAGGAGCCCAGCTCGGCGCGAGCCTCGCTCTTGGTACGGTATTCGCCGCGGATCCATTTGGTCACGCGGCTCATGGCTTCTTCGTCGCCCTCGGATACGGCCGTGCGATAGCGGCGGAGCATGCGGGTGAAGCCGAAGCCGTGGACCATTTCCTCGAGCGGGGCCAGTTGGGCATTGACGACCGACTCGTCGACGTCGGCACACGAGGCAACCCAGCGATCCAGAATAAGGTTGAGCGCGCCGCCCTCGGGGCGCGTCTTGGTCGATATATTGCGGATGAGCTCGCGGTAGGTGGCAAGGCCCTGTCCTTGACCGCCCTGCAGGCGGCGCTCGGGCGACAGGTCGGCATCGGCGACGACGAATCCCTCGCCCATGGCGTGCGTGCGGATGGTCTGAAGCAAGAAGCTCTTGCCGGCGCCGTAGCGACCGACTAAAAAGCGGAAGCTCGCGCCGCCATCGGCGATGAGACTCAAATCGGTGAGCAGGGCGCGAATCTCGACCTCGCGTCCCACGGTGATATAGGGAAGGCCGATGCGCGGGACCACGCCGCCCTTGAGCGAGTTGAGAATGACGGCGGCGACGCGTTTGGGTACGCGGGGCGCTGCGGATGCGGTATCACTCATGGTCTAGGTATCCTCTCACGTCTGCTTCGTAGTCCTCAATAATCTGCGGCCCTGCCGCGCTAAATTCAATTACGGTGTCGCCCACCAGGTCAAAGAGCGCCTCGTTGATGGTATCGACGAGCATGTCCTCGCTCTGCCCCGATTGCACTACCGCCGATTCCGCCTGTACTGCGTTGTGCTCGAGCAGTGCGCTGAGATAGGCGTTTGCGGCAGGCGCGAGTTCGTTTGTGGCGTCAGCGGGCGCAGCAGCCGCGAACGCGGGCGTCGGCGCGAGAAGCGGTGCCACGACACCAAACTCTTCGGTGGAGACAGTCGGCTCGTCGGGTTCGTCTTGCCGTATGGTCATCTCGCCAGGTTCGGCAGTCATGCCGGGCGCAGACTCGGTGTTCGGTTGCTCGATAAGCGTCGCCTCGGCTTCCACAGGTGTGCCGTCCTCGCGCTCTTCATCGATCAAAAGCGCTTCGCGCGTTTGCGCAGCGGCGCTCCGAATGTGCCCCAGCTGACTCAGATCGATATCGATCTTGACAGGCTGGTGTGCGGCGTCCCACGAAAGCCATGCCACAATCTCGTCATCGATGATCTTGGCCAGATATTTGGGGACCTTCTCCTCCTTCAGGGGATGGGTGGGGTCTAGGGCCAGGCGCAGGCGTTGGTCGCAGGCGCGCATCATCTCACCGAGCTTGCTGCTTTTTTGTCTGCTGCCGTGGATGCGCATGCATTCCCAAAAGCCATTTTGGCAGCGGTAGATGTGAATGGGGTCCAGGCGATATTCGCAGTCCTCGTGGCGCTCGGGCGCAAAGAACACGGCCGAGGCAAACATGGTGTAGGGCATGGCCGTCTCCTCCCCAAACAAGCTCGCTACGATGCCGGTCTTTCGGTGCGTGTCATAGTAGCGCGCCATACGGACATACACGGCACATGCCACGTGGCGCAGGTCGCGATGGTGGGAACGGTCGAGCCGTGAGTTATTCAGGTTGTACGTGGAGAGGGCGTTTATAGCGGTCATGAGTCGCTCCTCGCCTGCCTCGTCGGGCGGAAGGGGGAGCGTGGGCTCGGAGGTTTTGCGACGCTTGGGGACTTGGGCCGACGGCGTCGGTGTAGGTGCAAGGTCTCGAGCCGCGCGGCGCAGCTCGATGAGGGCGTTGTCGAACATGACGGTTTTAGAGTCGCGAAGCAGCTTGGGGTCGAGTCCGTGGAACACGGCGTAGTCCTGCAGCCACACACGTGCAAACCGGTCGATGCCGGGCTCGAAGGCGCGGTAGGCATCCCAAAAGGCCTTGATTTTGTTAAAACCATCGAGTGGGTCATCTACGCCAATGCCACAGATCAGCTCATAGAGATACAGGAAGGCAAAGGACGTAGACGTTTCCTCGACGGTTCCGCGGCGCACTTGTGCACGCCAGGTAAAATAGCCACGCAACTGCCGATCGCTCATGGCGTTATAGGTGGGAAAGTACGACTTGAACGTACCGTTGTAGGGGCAGTCGTCCTCAAAGTCGGCCATCAGCAGGCCTTGGCGGTAGAAAAGCTCGGCTTCCGAAAGCCAGCGACCCGCGCCGCCTTTGGGGTCATCCTGCCAGCGCGATATCTCGCGCATCTTGCGGTATTGGTCGGGAAGGAAGTTCTGCATCTGACGACCGGTTTTGAGAATTGGCTCGTCAGCATAGACTTCGTTTGAGAAGCGAGCAGACTGATGGGTCCGGGCCTCGGCCATAATGCGCTCGATGAGCATCTTGATGTCCTGGTCGGCCACCGTCTCTCCTCTCCTAACGCAGCTTCGGCGACCTCATATCATAGCACAGCATCAAACAGGTGTTCGAGATACCGTTACGTAGATAGATTTAGAACAGGAGGGCATAGATGACGGCTATGACAACGGAGGGGAGCATATTGGCCGTGCGGAAGGTCTGAGGACGGATGAGGTTGACTCCGACGCAGAAGATGAGCATAGAGCCCACGAGCGATAGGCTGTCGAGGGCGGCGGCGGTCATGATGGGGGAGAGCGCGCCGGCAAACAGCGTAATCGTTCCCTGGAATACGGCAACGGGAAGGGCGGAGAAGATGCAGCCGCGGCCGAGTGAGGCCGTCATGGTGCAGACGATGATGCAGTCCAGCGCTCCCTTGAGGGCGAGCGTGGACCAGTCGCCGAGCAGGCCGTCTTGGATTGATCCCACGATAGCCATGGCACCGATACAGACGGTCAACGATGTCGAGACAAAGGCATTGGTGAACTCGTTGTCTCCCTCGCTGCCGGTTTTGCGCTTGAGCCATTCGCCCAGGTTTTCGATGCCGGCTTCCAGGTTTATGGCCTCGCCGATGAGCGAGCCGAGGGCGAACGAGACAATGAGCATGGTGGTACCGGTGGTCGCCAGCGCCTTTCCATCGATGATGAGCATCTTTTGCATGGTGCCGCCAAGGCCGATAAACAGGACGCACAGCCCCGATGCTTTCATGAGCGTGTCTTGGATGCGCGGTGTAATGAAGCGGCCGCCCGCTAATCCCAAAAGACCGCCCGCAACTAAAAGCACAACGTTGATGATTGTTCCCAAGCCCGGCATGAGCCCTCCTGTATTGATGCCAACGTGGCAATCGTAGCAGAACGAAATGCGAGGCACATCGCGACTCATCTAATACGTTATATAAGTGGTGTTAGGAATGATGCGCAGCATTTAAGCCTCAGGTGGTTGTCGGGACATAGGGATAGTAGTCAAAGCGCAGTGTCATAAGCCGCTGTGGGGATTCAATAGCCGCGGCGATGATATTGGCATCGCGGGCACGATCAAACCCTTCGAGTTCGATCTGATACGAGACGTCTTGCATAATGTCCAGACGTCGCCAGGCTAGGAGTGTGTCACCATCGAATTCCAAGGTCTTGCCTCCGTCTGGAGCAACGGCGTATAGACGCAGCTTGGCGGTGGTTGCAGGGTCGACAACCGTGACCTTTTTAATTTCGTTTCGAGTATTCTTGGCGCCCAACAAGGTGAGCAGTGTTGGGGCCACGACCTCGCCCGATGGCAAAAAGACGACTTCGATGGATTCAGGAAATGCGATGATGGCCGACTTGCGGACGGGCTGATTGGCGGCGGCAACTTCGATGTTCGCAGCGTCGATGACCTCTGTGTGGTCGAGCGCGGCAAGCACGCAGCAGTTACCTTCATCGATCTCTTGAGGATCAGCAAGCCCCAGACTGTCTGCGAGCTCGGGATCGTTTGGATCGTTAGCGGGCTCATTCGGTGCTTCGAAAGAAGCTGGGACGCTGTTTGTCGGCGACGGCGTGTCGCCCGCACCTGCTTCTTTGTCCGCGTTCTCTTCTTGTATGGTTGCGTTGATGGGTTCGTCGTTTGAGGGGAGCGTCTTGGCGTCAAGCGCGGAGGGGATAATTCCGATGGCTCCTGATCCGTTCCACTCCATTTCGAGAAGCGCCGGGTCGGCAAGAATGCGTTGCCTGCTTTGCGCGTGGGCATCGATTTCAATAGGGCCTGCCTCTATCCCTCGTGTAAGGCTGAGTGATCCGGCTGGCTTCTCGAAATGAGCGTCTGTGTCTTTGGTGCTGACGGCGTAGAACAGCAGGGACGCTTCTCCCGCCGCGATGGCATCGGTGTCGGCTTTGGTCAACCGCAACGATGCCGTGAATGAGAGGGTGGGCTGCGTGTCGTCTGCATTCGCGGCGGCGCAGCCCAGACATATACCGCCTCCTTTCTCGAAAAACGCACCGTCGAAGGCGACCTTCGCTCCGTTCGCCGAGTCATCGATCGAAGCGATGTCGATGTGCAGCTCTAAATTGCATGGATCGCCATCTGCGTCGAGCACAACCGAGCGCCACGTGCAGACGGCGTACCCCGCCTGGGAGCCGTTTGCCTTGTTCGAACGATTGATATCCACGACTATCGAACCGTCCGTATTACGACGAAGGCATCCCGAGGTTGAGATTGCAGCCTGTGCGATCGAAAAACGCTTGCACGCAATGGCGCTCGACGGATTTGATGCGGAGCTTAGGGCTGCTGGTAAGGAGTCTGCCATGACGGGAGTCGCCCAAGCGGCGACAGGCGTTCCGGTTGCGAGCGCGCCGCAGAGTGCGACGACGGGCAAAAGGTTCTTCGATGCCATGTGGTCTCCTTAGCTAATTTAGTGCGGCCTGTCCGTGTTTTGTTTCTGGCTGCGTTTGATGTGCAGGCCGAGGCTGGCGGTTCCCGCGCCTGCTGCTGTGGCGCCTGCTGCCAAGAGCCATCGTCCATCGCCTGTCTGCGCCAATGGTTCCTCGCGGTCGCCGCGGTCGAGCCCCGAGAGGTCGACCGTCACTTGCGTGGCGGCCTGCGCCTGTTCTTGCTGGGCAAAGGCCATGGCTGGGCCAAACGCTAGGATGCTGACGGCGGCGGCCAGGGCGACGGCCTTATGCCGTGTGCGCACCGGGCTCGACCGTCCAGGTGATCGTTGCAACCTGATCGCCTTCGCCGGTTACGCGGAAGATGTCGCGCGTGACGCGGGCGACGTTTCCGCTTGTCTTGAGCTTAATTTTGTCCTTGCCGCCGGCAATGCCCTGGTAGCTCATGTCGAAGGCTGCGTTCTTGGAAAGATCGAGGCCCGTCCCCTGCATTGCGGCGCTGGCGTTCTGGAGTGCGCCGTCGGGGCCGACCTTAAAGTCGATGGAGTTCTGCGCGGTTCCAGCCTTGGCGTCGGCAGCAATGGTCCAGGTGTTCATGGCGTCGATCTTCATGTTGGTGACATGGATGCCGTAGGCCGAATGATTATCGATGGTGGTCGCGTCTTCTGAGGGGCCCTGGAGCGTGCCGTCGGCCTTGGCGACGAAGGGAATAACCGTCGGAACTTTGAACTCAACGTTGTCGATCTCGGTCCTGACCATTACTTTCGTGGTTCCAACGCGCCCGGCCGCCATAGCTGGCGTCGGGGCAGCGCCCATTGCGAGCGCGAGCGCGAGCCCTGCGCCCACGACGAGCGCTCTGGCTCCGTTCATGTTCCTGGTGATGTCCATGGTCGTTCCTTTCTATTCGCCGCGGGCCGTCCCCGCGATGATTGGACGAATGCTGGTGAATTGCGTGCGGTGCCGCGTCGGCCGGAAAAGCTAGTTCTCGGCTTGCTCAACCCGCACCTTGACACGTGTCGGATTGCCGTGGCTGTCGAGGGTCTTGGCATCGAGTGCCTGGATCTCGATGTACGCCTCGCCTTCTTTGATGTCGCCGGCGGGGCACGTCTCGATTGTCTTGCCGGTCTCGACCACACCGGATTCGTACATGGTCTCGTCGTTTTGGATGACGCGGAATCGCTGGGGAAATTTATTGTCTTGGACGTTTTGCACGTTGACGCGCAGCTTGCCGTCCTCCTGCAGCTGAGCGACCGGCGCGACCGAAATCGTCATCATGTTGTCGCGGACGATAGCGTCGAGCTCATCTTGGATTTCCTGACGCGTTTTGCCCTCGGCCGTCGTAACCGAAGCGCCCGCCTCGGGTACGGGCTGCGACTGCCAAGCGTATAGTCCTACGGCGACAAGGGCGCAGACGATGGCCAAACAGGCAACGATGAGCTTCTTGCGACGACCCAGGCCTACAAAGTGGGGTGGCCTCTTCGCGCTCATGCGGCATCCTTGGTGGTATAGACGCGCGCAAAGGTGGACGGGTCCGCTCCAAAGAGCATGTGAAGCATCAGACGGCGCGAGTAGACGAGCTCGTCGAAGTCGGGAGGGAGCTCGATGTCGTGGATATGCGCGATGTGGTGGGCGAGCGCCGAGAACGATTCGGGGTCGCAGATCACATCGGTGGTAACGTGGTAGACCGTCGTATCGGGGAATGCCTCTTCGTCGAAAGGTAGGAGATGGGGATCGTCGTCGACTTCGATGGCGATGCCGTACTGGGGCCAGTAATATGCCATGGGAACCTCCCTGCTTCTGGGCCAAAACTTCTATCGGTTTTGGCTGTCGACGCCGACCGTATCAGCCGCTACTTGACCAATTGCTGACCAAATGCTTGACGGATTGGCGTCTCCGCAGGAAAAGGCGGCAAAAAATACTCCAACTTTTTTCGAGCGACAATCGCGCGGTCGGCGACGGCGGGGCCATATGTGTCAAAAGCATCGTCTGCCGAGGAAGCCTTGCCGTTCGCCGAATTGCACGAACGTAAAAATCGCCAATTATGGAGACGGTCTCGAACACGTCGACGAAACGATGCGGTAACATCTCCCTGCAAACACTGTAGTTAGCTAAAGGGGGAGTTCGCGTGTCTGCAACCATCAAACCCTTCACCGACGAGTTCGAAGAGTATGGTCGCGATGAGTCTCGCGCATCGGGCGAGGCCTCGAGCATCTCGTTTCCGACAACGGAAGACGAGGTCCGTGCCATTTTGGAAAAGCTCCATGCCGAGCGTGTCCCGGTAACGGTTCAGGGCGCCCGAACCGGCCTTGCCGCCGGTGCCGTGCCCCACGGCGGGCATATCCTCAATACTTCCCGTATGAATCGCTACTTGGGCCTTCGCCGCGATGAACAAGGCCAATTTCTGCTGCGCGTGGAGCCGGGCGTTGTGCTCTCGGAGCTGCGCAAGCAGCTGGGCAAGAAGGTACTGCCGGCCGCTGGCTGGGAGCAGGCATCGCTTAAGGCCTACGATGAGTTTCAAGATGCCCCCGAGCAGTTCTTTCCCACCGATCCCACCGAGGCATCTGCCTGTCTGGGCGGCATGGCGGCATGCAACGCCTCCGGCGCCCGCAGCTACGCTTACGGCCCCATGCGCCCGCATATCACGGGACTCCACGTCGCGCTGGCTGATGGCGATTTGCTTGAGCTTCAGCGCGGCGAGGTTTTTGCCCAGGACCGTCACCTGTCGCTCGTGACGGCAGAGGGCCACACACTCGAGCTCGATCTTCCTGGCTACACCATGCCCAAGACCAAAAATGCCTCGGGTTATTTTGTTGCGGACGATATGGACGCCATCGACCTCTTTATCGGCGCTTGTGGCACGCTCGGCGTTATCACTGAGCTCGAGATTGCCCTGCAAGCGGCACCTGCGGTCGTTTGGGGTGTGAGCTGCTTTTTCGATAGCGAAGACAAGGCCGTGTCCTTTACCGATTCCGTGCGTCCCGTGCTGTCCCATGCCGCCGCTATTGAGTATTTCGATGCTGGTGCTCTGGATATCCTGCGTCGCCAGCGCGAGCAGTCGACGGCGTTTGCCTCGCTGCCGGCGCTCGACAAAGAGGCCAAGGTCTGTGTTTACGTGGAGCTCGACTGCGATGACGAGGCCCAGGCGACTGAGGAGCTGTATCACTTGGGGTGGGTACTAGAGCTTGCGGGCGGCCGCGACGATGCGACATGGGTCGCGCGCACCGAGGTCGATCGCGAGTGCCAGCGGTTCTTCCGCCACGCGGTGCCCGAGAGCGTCAACATGCTTATCGACGAGCGTCGCCGCACGGATCCCACCATCACCAAACTGGGGTCGGACATGTCGGTGCCCAACGCACGCTTGGCCGATGTCATCGCCCTTTATCGCCGTACGTTGTCCGAAAGTGGGCTTGAATCTGCCGCCTGGGGGCACATCGGTAACAACCATCTGCATGTGAACATTCTGCCGCGCGATGCGCAGGATTACCGCCGCGGCGGAGAACTCTTTGCCCAGTGGGCTTCCGAGGTCACGGCCATGGGCGGTGCCGTTTCTGCCGAGCATGGCGTCGGCAAGATCAAGGCGGGCTTTTTGGAGACGATGTACGGTCACGAGGCCATGGTCGAGTCGGCGCGGCTCAAGCTCCAGCTCGATCCCGACGGGCAGCTGGGTCGCGGCAACCTGTTTTCGGAAAAGCTCTTGGATGAGCTCGTCCAGAAAGGGGGCGCGTGAAGATGAGTGATTTCCATATGGTGGTGTGCGTCAAGGCCGTGCCGGGCAGCACCGAGGTCAAGATGGACCCCAAGACCAATACCATCGTGCGCGATGGCAAGCAGGCGGTCATCAATCCCTTTGATGCGAGCGCTTTGGAATGCGCGCTGGCGCTGAAAGACGACTTTATCGGCTTTGGCATGGACGTGCGCGTGACGGTGGTGTCGATGGGCATCCCCGCGACCGAGTCGCTGCTGCGCGACTGCATCGCTCGAGGTGCCGACGACGCGCTGCTGCTGACCGATCGCGCCTTTGCAGGTGCCGATACCCTGGCAACCACCTACGCCCTCAAGTGCGGCATCGAGGCGCTCGACGAGGACTTCGACCTGCTCATCTGCGGCAAGATGGCGGTGGATGGCGATACGGCCCAGATTGGTCCCGAGCTTGCCGGTGCTTTTGAGATTCCCTGTGTGACCGACGTGAGCTGCGTGCAAAGCGCGGGCTTTACGACCTGTGGTTCACTGGCGCTTGTTCACGGCTGCGATGCCGGCGAGGAGACGGTGTGTCTTGAGATGCCGTGCGCGATGACGACTGCCAAGGAGATTGGCCAGTTGCGTATGCCGAGTATTGCCGGTATTCGCGCGGCGGAGGAGGCGGACGTGCGCGTGGTCAGTGCCGCCGACGTGAACGCCGACCCCGCGCGTTGCGGTCTTGCCGGGTCGCCGACACAGGTCGTGCGCTCGTTTGTGCCCGACCGTGACCAAACGTGCGAGGCCGTTGAGGGGACGGCGTCCGAGCAGGCGGCAAAGCTTGCCAAGATTATCGAGGGGATGGCGTAGATGAGCGGACTGATTATCGATAGCGAAGCCTGTATCGGCTGCGGTCGCTGCGTTCGCGCCTGTGCTTCGGGCGGCATCGTAGTGGAAGGCGAGCGACCCAACCGATGCGCCCACGTAACCGACGGCTGCATCCTATGCGGTGGGTGCGTCGACGCCTGCCCTGTCAACGCTATCTCGATCGAGCGTGATGAGGCCGCTGGTGCGGTGGACCTTGATGCATATCGAGACATTTGGGTATTCGCGCAGACCGACGAGCACGATACGGTGACTCCCGTTGCCTATGAGCTTGTGGGCAAGGGCCGCGAGCTTGCCGATGGTCGCGGCTGCCGTCTGGTGGCACTGGTCGGTATGGGTCCCGAGGGTTCTCTCGGCGACCTGGAGCATCTGGTTTGCGCGGGCGCCGACGAAGTCCTGGCCTGTCGCGACGAGCGCCTGCGCCAAAACGATGCGGAGGTCTATGCCCGCTTGATCTGCGATTTGGTAGCCGAACGCAAACCCGAGGCCATCCTATACGGTGCGACCGTTTTTGGCCGCGAACTGGCACCCGGCGTTGCCGTGCGCTTGCAGACGGGCCTTACGGCTGACTGCACCGTACTTTCGATGGATACAGAGACGGGACTGCTGCAACAGACGCGTCCGGCGTTTGGCGGCAACCTGATGGCCACCATCGTCTGCCCCAATCATCGTCCCCAGATGGCAACGGTTCGTCCCGGCATCTTTAAGGCGCCCGACTTTGACTACGACCGCTCCGGCACGATCACCCAGATATCGCTTGCGGATGATGCTAAGGCTCGTGTCGAGATCTCGATTCCCGCCGAGGAGTGGAGGCAGCAGGCCTCGATCGTCGATGCCGAGCGCTTGGTCGTGGTGGGCCGCGGCATTGGCTCCAAGAAGAATCTGCCCCTGATGCGAAGGCTCGCCGAGGCTCTGGGAGCCGAGCTTGGTTGCACGCGACCTGTCGTGGAGGCCGGCTGGTTGGAGTATCGCCATCAGATTGGCCAGACCGGCGTATCGGTTTCGCCCAAGCTTCTCGTGAGTATCGGTGTTTCGGGCGCCATCCAGCATCTTGCCGGCATCGGTGGGGCGGAGTGCATTATCGCCATCAACGAGGACCCGGGTGCCCCCATTTTTGGTGCTGCTCAGTACAAGGTTGTTGGGGACGCCGTCGAGGTCGTCGAGGAGCTGCTGGCCCAGCTTGAGCGCTAAGCGCGCGCCAGCCAGTCGCGCATCTCGTCCTTTAGGCGGCTCCAGGTTGCCTGCGTGGCGGGGTCGGTAAAGGGCCGCGTAATGCCAAAGGGCGCGTCGAGCAGGCGGTGGATATCGCCCTGTTCGCGCGCCAGCGCGCGGCTTGCTGGATAGACGAGCTCAAACATAAAGCAGATGAGTCCCACCAGGTAGTCTGCGGGCTCGTTGCGTTCATCGCGTGCGACGCAGCGGTGCTCGTCAAAGGCGGCAAGTGTCGGCGACGAGAAACGGCTGGCGAGAAATGCGTCCTCATCCACCTTAAGGATGGTCTCGACGGTGCTGTCGGCGATGGTGCGCATAATGTCGATCTTGTCACCATCGCGCACGATATCGCAGAAGCTCCGCGTGCGCTCGTCGAGCTGCGCGGGTAGACGGAAATCGCTGTGATAGGCAATGCTTGCTCGGATGAGCTCATCTTCTGCCGGGTCATCGATAAAGTCGCGGATGCTCGTTACGGCGGGTGCATCGGCGGGATTCTCGCCAAAGAGGACCTCGATGCCCAGTGCCGCATGGCTCATGCTCTCGGCGTCCTTAAAGGTGTCCCAGCGCCGCAGTTGTTCAAAGCGGCCCATATCGTGTAGCAGGCCGCAAAGCCATGCCAGGTCAATATCTTCTGACGACCAGCCCTGCTCGCGCGCTACGGCATCGCATGCCTCGGCCACGTAGTACGTATGCTCGATTTTGAGCGCGATGCGTGGGTTGGTGGCGTCGTAGGCATCGGTGTAGCTTTTGAAGGCCGCGCGCGCCCGGTCTCGATCGATAGCTGTCATAATGACTTCCTAAAAAGTTGTGTCTTTCTGTGTCTTTCGATCCGGTGGCAATTGTAGGTGAACTCGGTTGCTGCCGGGCGATGATTCTGCCATGTCGTTGAATGCGGCTCGGAAAGCTTGTCGGGACGAGGAACGCCATGGTGCTCAAAATCGTTAAAACCGTCTGGCCAGTGATGCTTACCTATGTTGCAATAGGCGCGCCGTGCGGAATGATCATGGGGCAGACGGGAATGGAGCCCTGGATGGTCTTTGCCCTGAGCAGCACGTTTGTGACGGGCAGCGGCCAGTTTATGATCTGCAATCTTTGGCTGGCGGGTGTACCGGCACCTTCGATTATCGCGAGCGTTGCCGCCATCTCCTCGCGTTTTGCGCTTTACTCGGCATCGATCGCGCCGCATCTGACGGGTGCCTCGAAGCGTCAGACGCTGGCTGTTGCCGCGACACTTACCGAGGAGGCATATGGCATCTCGCTTGCCAAGTTGGTTGAAGGGGAGGATTGGGGCCCGCGCGAGTCCTTTGTGCTCAACGTGATCCTCATCGCAACATGGGGCGTTTCGTGTACGATGGGCGCCATCGTCGGCGCCGTTGTCGATGTTCCCACCGCCATTGCAGCTTTTGTCTGCACCTCACTCTTTATCTGCCTGCTCTTTTCGCAGCGGCTGTCGCGCGGCAACGTTGTCGCGGCGGTTTCGGGCGCGGTGTCCGTCGCCGTATGCAAGTTCTTGGGCCTCACGAATATTGCCGTGCCGGCAAGCGTCGTGGTCGGCATTGCCATTGCGCTGGCGTGCGATGCTGTATTTGACGGAAGAGGTGCCCGCGATGCCCGTTAACGAGTTCTTGGTTCTGTGGCTGTCGTCGTGGGCTGCTATCGCGTTCTTTCGCATCGCGCCGGCGTTCGCCTTGCGCGGGCGGACCCTGTCGCCCCGCATTACCGAGGCCCTGGGCTATATCCCGCCCGCTGCCTTTGCCGCGCTGGTCGCCAACGACTTGGTGAGCCCCGGCGCGTTCGACGCGGGACTCTGGCCTGCCTTGGTTCCCTGGATTGCGGCCGCCGGCGTCGTGGCCGTGGCGGTCAAGACAAAATCGATGCTGTGGTGCTGCGTCTCGGGCATCGTGCTCTATATCGTCTTGAGTCTTATATAGGGGGTGGCGTCGCGGGCGCCGAATCTCGTTCCATCCCAACTTGTCGAATTTTTCACCGAGCTTGTCTATCTCTTCTGGTACCATGGTCAAACTTTACTGTAGCAAAGCGTGACGTGGGCTTTTGTATCCCGTCAGCGGAAATGGGGGTTTCATGGCACAGGAAGCAACCGCCAACGAGCAAAAGAAATTCAAGGTCCCGCGCATCCCGGGCGACATCATGATCTATCCCATGATCGTCGGTCTTTTGCTCAACACCTTCTGCCCGCAGGTTTTTGAGATCGGCGGCTTCTTTACGGCTGCCTGCCGCGGTGGCTCCAATACCATCGTCGCCGCGATCCTGCTGTTTGTGGGCGCCGGCATCAGCTTTAAGTCCACGCCGGGCGCCATCAAGACCGGCATCGTCGTGCTGATCCCCAAGCTGGTCGTCGCAGCGGCTCTCGGCCTGGGCGTGGCATATTTCTTTAACGACAACTTCCTGGGTCTGAGCTCCGTGTCTATCATCGGCGGCATCACGTTTTGCAACATGGCGCTCTATACGGGCATCATGGGCGAGTTCGGTGATGAGTCTGAGCAGGGCGCTGTCGGTATCCTGTTCTTTACGGCCGGCCCCGCCGTTACGATGATCATCCTTGGTGTTTCGGGTCTCGCCAACATCCCCGTCGGCACCATCATCGGATCCATCCTGCCGCTTGTTATCGGCATGGTCCTGGGCAACCTGTTCCCGTTTATCAAGAACCTGCTGGTTCCCGGCGCCAATCCCGCGATCGCTGTAATTGGTTTTCAGCTCGGTGCGTCCATGAGCCTTTCGAGCTTCATCGCCGGTGGCATTTCGGGCATCCTGCTGGGCCTCATCACGCTCTTTATCGTCGGTCCCATTACCTTTGCCTTCGAGCGCCTGTGTGGCGGCAACGGTAAGGCGGCTGTGGCATGTTCCACCATTGCCGGCACGGCCATGACCACGCCGGTCGCCCTCGCCGAGGTCGCTCCGCGCTATGCCGAGCTTGCGCCCACCGCGTATGCGCAGATCGCCACCGCCGTCATCATCACGGCAATCATGGCCCCGATTCTGACCGGCTGGGTCGATAAGAAGTTCTGCCACGGCGAAGAAGATCTGCCGGTCGAAGGCGTCGAGGCTATTGAGGAGGCCGTCGCGACCGACATCGACGGCGAGTAACGGCCGTTACCGATAATTGATTCCGGCGTGCAACTCGCGCCGTTTGAGCGCCCGAACGAGAGCTGTCTTGCAGTGACGTTTGGGCGCTCTGCTATTATTCCCCTTACCCCTGCGGGTAGGGGTGTTTGTTGCCCAGATTCGAATTGGGCGATTCAGACCACTTGGATATTGAAGGGATGGCGGCTAGTGGTTAAGGCACTCAAGATTGAGATATTCGTGCTATGCATGATTATTCTTATCGGGCTTGCCGTGCGAAGTCGTCGCTCCTTGTTCTCGAGCACCCAGCAGCTATTGTTTAGCATGCTTGGCTACACCTCTGCCGCGTACATATTATTCGATATGATCTGGACGCTTTCGGACGGTGTGGACGGCACGTTGGGCATTGCTGCCAACTGGATTTCTAACGCGGTTTCGTTTTCGCTCTTTGCCGTCGCGTGTCTCATTTGGTTTATCTATTCCGAGACGGTGCAGGGTTCTCGCCTTTTGACCTCGCGCTATAGGGTGGTGCTTGTAGCGTTGCCTACGGCTCTGGTGGTCGTGCTGGCGTTTACCAGTTACTGGACGCACGCCCTGTTCTATATCGATTCGCAGGGTGTGTATCGTCGCGGCTTTGCCTATATGATCCAGCCCATCGTCAGCTACTGTTACGTCATTCATACGTCCCTGCATGCGTTTGTGCAATCTCGCAGGGTCGAGAGTCTGCAGACGAAGGCCATCTATCGAACCTTGGCATTTTTCGCCATTCCGGCCCTGGTGGGCGGTACCTTTCAGGTCGTATACTCGGTGCCTGGCCTTTGTGTCGGCATAATGATTAGCATGTTGCTGCTCTATATCATCTACCAGGAGCAGCTCATCTCGACCGACCCGTTGACTGGCCTCAACAATCGCAACCGTTTTGAGACCTATATGCTGTCGCTCTTCTCAAATGTTGATCAGGCCGAAGATGTATATCTGCTTATGATGGACGCTGACGGCTTTAAGCAGATTAACGATCGCTATGGACATGTTGAGGGCGACCATGCGCTTCAGGTCATCTCCGCTGCGCTCAAAGAAGTCTGCTCGGCGTCTAGTGGCTTTATCGCACGTTATGGCGGCGATGAGTTCGTGGTGCTTCAAAAGGCGACGGCGGAGCAGGATATCATGCATCTGTGCACGACAATCAACGACGAGCTCGCGCGCGCCGAGGTTCCGTATCTGTTGCGGATGTCCATCGGCTACGCACGGGTTGGTGATGGCGTCGATACCTGGCAAGACTTGCTTCGCGCTGCCGACGCGGAGCTCTACCGCGTCAAGGCCGAGAAAAAGAAAGCCGGCGTCCAGATACGCTAGAAAAAAGGGGCGAACGCTGGCGTGCGTGGCGGCCCTCAGCTCACCGATGTGCTCCATTAAGCTAAAGTATGTGAATCCCCTCTGCTAAATAAGGGCAGTTCGTTAGGCCTTTTTGGGCCTGTTGACGATGATGATGCCGCCGCAGACCAATAGCAGGGCAACGATGACGGTAACGGGGCTCGTGCCAGCGCCCTCGCCGAGCAGCAGTGCGCTCAGCAACACACCAAAGACCGGGTTCATAAAGCCAAAGACCGACACGCGGCTGACGGGGTTGACGGCGAGCAGGCGGGACCACAGCGAGTACGCGACGGCGGAAATGAGTGCCATATAAATGATGAGCGCGATGGCGGGGGCGATTTCGGTGGGGGACAACGTGCCGCCCATCAAAAACCCGATGGCGGTAAGGACCACGCCGCCGACCAAGAACTGCCACCCGGCAAGCAAGACGCCGTCGTGCTCGCGCGAGAACATGCCAATGAGGCAGGTCGAAAGGGCGCCCGCGACGGTGGAGGCCAGGATAAAGCCCTCGCCGTCGAGCGTAAAGCCAAAGGTGCCATCCGCGCCCGAAAGGTTGACGAGCGCGACGCCTGCAAAGCCCAACACACAGCCGAGCACCTTGGCCGCATTGAGCTTTTCGGTGCGAAACGCCAGGGCGGCAAAGAGGATGGCTAGGAAGTTGGCGCTGGCCTCGATGATGGAGCTCGACATGGCGCTGGCGCGCGAGAGTCCCAGGTAGAAAAAGAAGTACTGCCCGATAGTCTGGAAGAGCGACAAGACAAAGATGGGCTTGATGTCACGAGCCTGCGGAATGAGGGGGCGGCGTTGGGCCGCACTCATCCCAACGATAACCAGGGCGCCGGCAAGCGTGAAGCGCAAGCCCGCAAAGAGCAGCTGTGAGGCGCTATCGTGAGCGGGGATGCCAAAGAGTCCGTAACCGATCTTGATGCAGGGGAAAGCCGACCCCCAGAGCGCACAGCAGACGAGACAGCCCAGGATGAGTCCGGGCAGGGTGGCGAGATACGGCTTGCGGCTTTCCATGATGTCCTTCCTACATGCGCGAAGCAAAAAAGAACCCGCCCCCGGATGTGTCGGTGGCGGGTGTTGTTACCCGAAGGGATTGTACCCGATGGGACGCATTAAGCGAAGTAGGCCACGCCGCTCTCAAAGATCGGCATGAACTTATCGCCGGGGACATGCTCGGGCACGTTGCGGTACAGGTTGTCGCCGCGACGCTCGGCATGGCCCATCTTGCCCAGGACGCGGCCGTCCGGGCTGGTGATGCCCTCTACCGCGCAGACAGATCCGTTCGGGTTCCACTCGATGTCGCCGCTCGGCCTGC